>JBJOLO010000149.1:0-3221 GCA_046045565.1 Planctomycetota bacterium
GCCGGTTGATTTACCCAGTAATTGCCAGCCGACAACCGATCGAAAGTGTAAATGCCGCTGGCGTTGCTGGTGGTTGATGTTTGCAACGTATCGCCGGTGCCCGGTTCGAAGTTACCGTCGCCATCGTCGAGATAGAGTTGGACCGACGCTCCCGAGACTTCTTCGCCGACGGTGTAGCCGTTGCCGGTCACGTCTTTGAAGATCCGGCCGGTAATCTCACCCAGGTCGCTTGCTAGCAGAGCACGCGTTTCGAGCGGCTCGAAGAGGAGCCGGCGTTTTTCGGCTTGACGATGATCGCGCCGGGCTGCGACCCAATCGTTCACAGCACGCCGTAAAACTTTTCCAATTCGCCTGAGTTGACTCGTCGGCATCATAACCCCCTATGCGCGCCGGAAAAAAGGCACGCTCATAAGGGGTTATCGGACGAGTTATCCCGTAGACTTTGCCCGAACGTCCAGGGAGGATCTGTCAAAGCAGTCCTGCCGAAACGGACGATAGCAAGTCGCTAAATCCAGGAAACGATGTTGAAGAACGGATCGCTTTGATGTTTCCGTGCCATGGGAGTTACGGAGTTACCAGCGGCCCTCGAGACCCAGGCTAACACCTTGGGCTACGAGGTCGGTGTAGCGGAAATCAAATTCGGGACGCAACGGACCGGTGAACGGATTGGTCTCCACGGGGAACAGGTTGGGATTGACGTCCAAGTCGATCTGATCGCCCGCCCGCAGCACGCGACCCCAGTACAGCAACGTGTAACCGCAGGTAACACGCCAGTTGCTCGTGAGCTGGCAACCGAGGGTGATGCCGAGTTCGGGGATCATGGTGAACTGATCCTGGGTGAATTCGCCACTGTTGGTGCGTTGCGCCAAGATGCCGCCATTGTGCGTCGTGGTGACACCCGTCTCGGTGATCGCGGTACTGCCGTTGATCGTAACCACTCCGTGGTTGTTGCCGATTCCAACTTTGGTCAAACATTCGATGGTCCATCGCCCGTGTCGACCTTGCAGCAACATGCCGATCTCGGCACCGTGGAACTGGTTTTGCGTTTGGAAATTGTCTTGGATGAGGAAGGAACCGGGGCTGGTTGGATCCAGCGAAACCAGATCCTCGCGGATCGACACGGAATCGTCGAGACGCAGGAAGCGGTAACCGGCGATGACATTGAAGCGGTATGCCTGCGGAATTCCGCCCGGCATGCAGGGGTTGTAGCAGACCGAACCGCATTCTTCACCCGAACAGAGCGGATAGACGAAACGCGCACCGGCTCCTTGGAAACTGGTAACCGCATCGGCTTGGACCGTTCCGCGAATCACGTTGGGGAACGCGACCAGTTCGGCCGTTTCGCGTCCGGTGAGCATATTGAAGAAAGGTCGAGCCAGGATCGGGTTACCGGTGGAGGTGCCGGTGAACGATGCGGTGGCGTCGTCCAAGGCGAAGTACTCTCCTTCGATGCCGATGTTGCGGCAGTTGCCCAGCCAGGTGCCGAACGTGATGCGTCCGCCGGATCGCACGTCGTTGTTTACCGATTCGCCTCCGAATAGCACCGTCGTGGTTGGCAGGCCCAGCACGCCCGCATTGGCGCGAGCCGTACCGGTCGGGCTGGTCGTGACCAAGGCCGGAAGGTCGAGTCCGGTAGTGGACCACGCCAAGGCTTCGGCCCGGACGAACAGTCCGTTGAACAACGACGGTGGATACGGATATCCGTAATCACCATAACCGTAGGTTGAGGAGGCCATCCAGTCATTGGCATCAAATTCGTCCTCCGGATTGGGAGGCGGATCGTAGGCGTCCTCGAATAGTTTTTTGCGAGGACGGGAGGGAACTTCCTCAATCGGGCCCGTTTCCGCACCGCCATCTCCCGCCTTTTTTGGTGGCCCAATCGAGGGGGGATCTTCCTCGAAGTTGCCGACGAGGCGTAACGGGTTTTCGGGAGCCGTCCATTGGGCTACCGTGGTCGTATTGGCCCAAATGCCAAGGGCTTGCGTTAAAACACCCAGCACCAGCAGCGAGCGGAATCGCATGTTCGGATTTCCTGATTAGGGGGAAGATGAGGGCGGCACTTGTAGCAATCGCCTGAGGTGGACGCAAGATCAATTTCTTCCCGTACGTAAATCCTTGAATTGTGGGAGATTGCGTAACTATACTGATTGTTCAGTTGTTTTCTGGCTGAAGTCTCCTAGCGATGGAATCCGTTGCATGATCATCCGCTTCGTCACCCTGTTCTCGCTACTCGCCCTCCTCACGTCGGGTGCCGCTGCTCAACAGCAGATTCCCCGACAATTGGCTCCCGGCGTACTAACGGTGATTCCGTCGGAACCCAAAGAAGATGAGACCGCCAGTCCTCCCGGCCCCTTGGTCGAGATGGCCGCCAACTACGCGGGATTGGATTGGAAGCCCAACTACATGGCGAAGAAGGAAACGCTGCTCGAGAAATCGAAGTACGTCACGCTTCGCCGGCCGATCTGGAACTTGGAGTTCGCCTTCAAGCCGGTGCGTCGTATCACCGTCGACATGCCGCAAACATCGGGAAAGATGCAGCAAAAACAGATTTGGTACATGGTGTACCGCGTGAAAAACATGGGCACACAATTCGTGCCCACCGGTGTGCCGGACGCATTCGGCAAAGAAACCTACAAGGTGGAACCGGCACCTCGAGCCGACATTCGTTTCATCCCGCACTTCGTGTTCGCAGGCAAAGCGCAGATCGATGACGAGTATGTGGATAAAGAGTATCTGGATCGGATTTTGCCGATCGCTTCGAAGGCAATCGAATCCCGAGAGTCGCGAAACGTCAAGCTTTACAACTCGGTGGAAATTACCCAGGTTCCCATTCCAGTGAGTGACGAGAATGTCGACCGGTCGGTATGGGGTTATGTGACTTGGGAGGACATCGATCCGCGCATCGACTTCTTCAGCATCTATGTGCAGGGACTTACCAACGCCTATCGCTATTCGGATCCGCCCAATGGTTACGAAGCCGGCAAAGCACCGGGATCGGGCCGATTGTTTGCAGCCAAGACCTTGCAACTGAATTTCTGGCGAGCGGGCGATTCGATTGCCGAGCATGAAGAGGAAGTCCACTATGGGATCCGCCTGGAGCAGGATCCGGTCGAGCAGTCTTTGATCCTGTCGCATTACGGCTTGACCGAACCCCTTGATCACCGCTGGATTTATCGCTAGATTCACGCAGTGATATCTGTGCGGGAGATCCGCCGGTGGTA
>JBJOLO010000161.1:0-7668 GCA_046045565.1 Planctomycetota bacterium
CTTGTGCGAATCGAGGGCGAAGTGAATTGCGCGTGTGCGAATGGAAACTTGTGTTCGGCGACTGGACCCGGATTGCCCCTCACCCCCAACCCCTCTCCCCAGAGAATACTGGGGCGAGGGGAGAGTTGGGGTTTTGGTTTGGATTATTCGAGTCGGGGGATTGCTGCTTGAGGGCCGATTGATTGCGGATTGCGTGCGGATTGAGTGCTGCACATTCACATGCTCTCCTACCCTCGCCCTTGTAATCAAGGGAGAGGGTGGCCGAAGGCCGGGTGAGGGTTCACAATGCGGATCGCGCGACCAACACCGGGCCTTTTGAGAATCGCGGTCGACGTTAATTGCGCGCGCTCGAATGGAGACTCGTGTTCGGTAAGTGAACCCGGATTTCCCCCTCAACCCCAACCCCTCTCCCCAGAGAATACTGGGGCGAGAGGAAAATAGAGGTATCGGTCTTGGTGATGCCCTACGTTTTCTCTTTTCTTCCTCTCGTCTTCCCTTCGTGCCCTTCGTGGTCAAAAAAATCTTAACCTAGGGCTCGCTTCACTTCCCTCGCACCTCCACCGGCAACGCATCGATCTTGGCGGCGAGAATGAAATCGTTTTCGCTCAGCCCCCCGATCGCATGCGTCCAAATTTCGATCGTCACATTGCGGTATCCGACCAAATGCAGATCCGGATGATGGGCCTCATCCTCGGACAACTTGGCTACGGCATCAAAGAAACGCATCCCGGCCATAAAGCTCTTCATCGTCCACGATTTGCGAATGCGATCACCGTCAGCAGCGAGCGTCCACCCCTCCAACTTTGCCAGTTGCAAGGTCGCTTCGTCACGCGTCAACCTGGGCACACCGCCCTCGCACGGAACACATCGCTTCGCCATCAAGCCTTCGCGCGTTTCAATCGTCATGCCGTCGCTCCTTGCTCAAAAACGCCCGTTACGGACCTGGAAATGAGTCGGCTTGCCCAACAGCTCACCGCCTCGCGCAACCCACTGCGCGGTCCATCGAATCATCGTATCGACACGCATCTCCGGAGTACCAAGCTTCGCGTACGCAGCTGTCCCGTTGTTCAGCAGCGCCTGATCGGCCTCGACACCTGCGAATTCCACTCGCTTGCCGATATGCTCACCCATCCGCCGACACACATCACGCAGTCGCAGGATTTCCGACCCCGCTACGTTCATCACAACGTGCGGACAGGCCGCATGAGCAAACGCCGCCAACGACATCGCGTTGGCGTCCCGTAACCAAAGCACGTTCACATACCCCATGGTCACATCGATCGGATTCGCTGCTACGACTTGCTGCGCCAAATCGACCAAGACACCGTACCGCAATTCGGTGGCGTAATTCAGCCGCAACAGGGCCAGCGGAAACTGCCAGCGATTACTGGCGTAGACATACATCCGCTCGCGCCCCACCGCGGTCATCGAGTACTCCCCGTCGGGCCGCAAGGGATCGGTCTCCACCGACCCGCCGCTCGACACCGGCACCATTCCATACACGTTACCTGACGAGAAAGCGACCACGCGGCTCTTTGCAAATCGCTCCCCGATCAACGCCGGCAAATAACAGTTCGTTGCCCAAGCCAGCTCCGGGTTCGAAGACGCACCAAACTTGAATCCCGACATCGACATCACGAGGGGTGCGTCCGGCAGTCGCTCAAGGTCCGCGCGATCAAACAGATCGCACGTGATCGTCTCCACACCCGCCTGCTCAAGCCGCTCCCTCGCCGCTGCGGTACGAAATCGAGACACCGCAATCACGCGACGCTTGATGCCCCCGGCATCCATCGCTCGTCGCGCCATCCTCGCCATGGTCGGCCCCATCTTGCCGCCCGCGCCTAACAACATGACGTCGCCGTCGAACTGCTGAAGCACCTCGATCACCCGCGGCGTCGGCTCGCTTAAGTGGAGTTCCAGTTCTTCAACCGATGCCGGACATTGCGCTGTGTTCATGCGTTCTCACTTGAATGGCCTGACTTGAATGGCCTGAATAGAACGAACCGGTGACACCGGCCAGCATCAGCGGCACCATTGCCGCAGCCATAGCTCCAGAATCACCAGCGCCCACAGGCGATAACTGTGATCGAATTGCGTGGAGGCATGCTCGCTTAACAATCGCTCGATCACTTCGGGGCGAAAAAGACCACGCTGCCTTGCGGTCTGGTCCAGCAGCAGGTCATGGGCCATCGGCTTGAGCTCCGCTCGGAACCATCGGTCGAGCGGTACGCCGAACCCCATTTTTTTCCGCTCCCAAATCTCGGGTGGCAGCAGATCGGCAAACGTCTGCCGGAGCAATTGCTTGCCGCGTCCGTTTCGATACTTGTACCGCGTCGGCAAGCCCGCAGCAAATTCCACCAGACGATGATCCAGAAACGGCTGACGACACTCCAGGCTATGAGCCATCGATGCCATATCGACTTTGGTCATCAGATCGCACGGCAGATACGTCACCAAGTCAGTCAACGACACCGCCGTCATTGGATCGCGCTTCGCAACCTCCGCCCAAGCACGGCTGATAAACCGTGCCGGATCCGAGTCGCTCAACTGACGCACAAACGATTCCGAATACAGTTCCGCTCGCCGCGACTCGTTGAAAATCGCAATCCATTCCAGATAGCGTCGCTGCGGCTCCAGTGCGAGCGCCTCGCTGAACCGACGAAACTTCCGCGCCAGCGACTTCTGCCGCCCCGCCCCGGGCAGCGATTGCCAGACTCGCGCTGCTAAAAGCGTTCTTAGCGGTGGTAGACGATCGATGCGACTCGCCCACGCCGTCGCTCGATATCGCGGATACCCCATGAACAACTCGTCGCCGCCATCGCCCGTCAACGCCACCGTTACCTTCTGACGCGTCAACTGCGCAAGATACCATGTCGGCACCGCCGAACTGTCCGCAAAAGGTTCGTCGTAGTGCCAAACCAACTTCGGCAGGATCTCCACGCCGTTAGGCGTGACTTGGAACTCCTGGTGCTCCGTTCCTAAATGCTTCGCCACCAAGCGCGCAAACGGCGTCTCGTCGTACGACTTTTCAGAGAACCCGATGGAAAAGGTTTTGACCGGCTGCGTCGCCTGCTGTTGCATCAGCGCCACAACCAAGGAGGAATCGATCCCACCCGAGAGAAACGCACCCAACGGCACGTCGCTCTGCATCCGAATTTTCACGGCGTCACGAAGCAGCTCGCGGAGCGTGATCACTGCCTTCTCACGCGGAATCCGACTTTCCAGATTGAAATCGGGTGACCAATAACGCCGGACCTCCAGTCGCCCCGACTCCCAAATCGCACAATGCCCGGGCGGCAATTTGCGGATCCCTCGAAAAATTGTCTGGGGATGCGGAACGTACTGATACGTCAGGTAAGCGTCGATCGCATTCGGATCCACGTCGCGCGCCACACCGGGAAGCTCCAAAAGGCTCTTCAGTTCGCTCGCGAAAGACAAACGGCCCGGCTCGGAAAAATAGACCAACGGCTTTTCGCCCAGGCGGTCGCGAGCCAAAACCAAGCGACGCTTCCGTGAATCCCAAATGGCAATCGCGAACATGCCGTTCAGATGCCCAAAGCACTCAACGCCCTCGTCCTCGTACAAATGGACGATCGTCTCGGTATCGGAATGCGTGCGAAATTGATGGCCCGCCCCCTCCAGTCGCTTTCGCAACGCGGGAAAATTGTAGATCTCGCCGTTGAACACCACCCAGACCGACCCGTCCTCGTTGCTCATCGGCTGATGGCCGGTCGATAAGTCGATGATCGACAGGCGGCGAAACCCCAGCGCGACGCCTGACGCCGCATCGGTACCCGCATGCACCGCAGACTCCTGACGCAAATGCCCCGCATCGTCCGGTCCACGATGCCGGATTTGCTCCGTCATGCGTCGCAATACGTCTTCGCTGATCTGCTTGTCAGGGTCGGTCCAAACACCGCCGGCGATTCCACACATTCCATGATCATACTCCGTTGCCAGTGAAATCAGAACTCGTTTTTGAAACACGAAGGACTTGGACCACGAAGAACTGGACCACGAACGACACGAAGAGCGCGAAGGGAAGAGGAAGCAGAAAAGACAACTGAAAAAGAGGCCGCAACCAAAACGCCAAAATCGTCTATTCTCCCCTCGCCCCGAAAATGCGTGGTACCCAACGCGTTTTTGGGGCGAGTGCCCTGCCCTTTCCCTTCCAAGCCGCGAACCAAAACTCCATCACCGTGTCCATGGAATTGGCCGCAACAGTCCGCGACCCTCCGCCACCACGTTGGCAAACTTTGTGATTGGCAGATTCCTGATCGACATGCGGCCCCAAGGGCCGCAACGACCTGATGCCTGATTTTTTCGCTCGGCATACAATGGGAAAATATGGCCAAAGACAACCGGCGGAAAAGCGGGAAAGACGCGCCTCTTCGGAGCGAAACACGGATGGCGATCAAGCAGGTGTATCTGGGTTGGGATAAGCCTGCGCTCGCGTCGGCCGCCGACTACCTATGCAAACGTTATGCGCGCGCCGGGGAACTTGATCTATCCAACGTCATGGTCGGACTGCCTGGATCTCGAGCCGGCCGGCGACTGCTGGAGATCCTGGTCCAGCAGGCTCAAGCTTCGAAGTTGATTTTCACACCCCCGTTGATCACCACGACCGGAGCGATTCCGGAGCAGCTCTATCACCCCAAACATCCGTTCGCGGAAGAAGCAACGCAGCACCTTGCCTGGACTGCGGCACTGCGGAGTCTGCATCGCGATCATCTAACCTGCATTGTCGCCGTACCACCGCCCGACGATCGTCCCGCGCAATGGCTCGCGCTGGGAGAACTGATCGCGCGACTGCATTTGGAATTGGCAGGGGAAGGAATTGATTTTCAGCAAGTGGCTGCGATCGATTGGGAAGCAGGACAAGCATCCTCGCCGGCACAACGCGAAAAAGCCCGTTGGGAGGCACTTGCCCAAGCCCAACGCGCGTACCTGCATACGCTGGATCAACTCTCGCTGTGGGATCGCCAAACCGCCCGGTTGTACGCGATCAAGAATCGCGAATGTCGCACCGATCGCGACATCGTGCTGATTGGCACGACCGACATGAACCAAGCCGTGCGACAAATGCTCGATCAAGTCGCCGATCGAATCACTACGCTGATCTTCGCTCCGGAATCGTGGAGTTCACGGTTCGACACGCACGGATGCGTCGATCCGCAAGCCTGGGAGCAGGCAGCGATCGAACTGCGCGACGACCAGATTCGCGTCGTGGACGGCCCCACAGATCAGTGCCGCGCCGTAATCGAGACGCTCGCGGCCTGGAACGGACAATTCCGCGCCGACCAAATCACGATCGGCGTTCCCGACGAAGGACTGATCCCGTATCTCCAGCGACAGTTCGCGGGCGCCTCCCTGCCAACCCGATATGTTGTCGGACAACGCATGGCCGAAGCACCCGTCTTTCGGCTGCTCGAGGCGGTTGCTACCTATCTCGATCGCCATCGTTTTCCCGAATTCGCCGCGCTCGCGCGACACCCGGACATCGGCCGTTGGCTGAGTCAGCGCAAACTGCCAGCCGACTGGCTCATCCAACTCGACCAGTACTACACCCTGCATCTGCCTACGCAACTCGGAGACTGGCGAGGCCGCCCCGCCTCGTACGCACTGATTAAACAGGCCTTTGATGAAATGGCGAGCAGCCTGAAGCCGCTCGCGGAGCCACCACAGTCCCTGACTCAGTGGATGGACCCGATCCGGCAATGGCTTTGCACCGTGTATCAAGGCCAAGCGTTCGACCGTCGCACCGAATCGGGTCACTACGCGATGGAAGCGATTCAGCAAGTCCAGTCGGCGATCTCGCAATTACAGCGGATTCCGTCGGGCCTTGCGCCGACACTGTCGGCGAGCGACGCAATTCGCATGCTTCTGCGTTCACTCGAAACGGGCGGCGCCGCTCCGATGCCAGACGATCAGGCGATCGAACTGCTCGGTTGGCTCGAACTGCCGCTCGACGATGCCCCCGCGCTGATCGTCACCTCCATGAATGAAGGCATTGTTCCGTCGTCGGTAAACTCCGATCCGTTTTTGCCGAACACGCTGCGGCAGCGACTGGGCCTGTTTGATAACGCCCGCCGCTACGCTCGCGATGCCTACGCCTTAAGTGCGCTCGCCGCATCCCGCCCCCACTTTGCCGTCATCGCAGGACGACGAAACGCGAGCAAGGATCCGATTATCCCGAGCCGCCTGCTATTTGCCACCGGCCGCGAACAGGTCGCTCGTCGAGCTAAACAGTGGTTCAACTCGCCCGAACCGCTGCCGCCACTGGCTGCCCCGACCCGTCAAGCCACGTCACGGTTTGTTATCCCGGAACCGGATTCGACGATCCCCGCGACCGAAAAACTCAGCGTCACGGCGTTTCGCGCCTACCTCGCCTGCCCCTATCGCTACTACCTGAATCATGTACTGCACCTGCGGGCCGTTGATGACGACCGGGCCGAGATGGACGCGGCGGCGTTCGGGAACCTCTTGCATGATGTGCTCAGCCTGTTCGGCCAAAGCGAAGTGAAAGACTCGTCGTCCAGCAACGACATCCAAGCGTTCCTCCGTGACTCGCTGCACACCGTGGCGCAAGGCGTCTTTGGCCAGGCCCATCCAGCAGCGATCCAAATTCAACTCGCCCAAATCGAGCGGCGCCTCGATGCGTTTTCCGATTGGCAGGCGCGACGAGCCGCCGAGGGCTGGTGCATCCAGGAGATCGAATGGTCTTCCGAAAAGAAACCGGCGATCCTCGCCGTCGACGAACGACGTGCCGTGCAACTGGACGGCCGCATCGATCGCATTGACCGGCACAGCGGCACGGGCCAGTGGATGATCCTCGATTACAAGACGGGCGACAGCCCGTCTCATCCCGAAAAAGTACATCGTCGCGGCGACAGATGGGTCGACCTGCAATTACCGCTGTATCTGCAATTGGCCAAAGGGCTCGAAATCGATGACTCGGCGCGACTAGGATACATTGTCCTTCCGAAAGACTGCACGAAAGTCGATGCGCTCGTGGCGTCGTGGACCAACTCCGACTTCGAATCGGCCTACGATCAAGCACGCTGGGTGGCCGGCCGGATCCTCGATCGAGTCTTTTGGCCGCCATCGCCCCCACCCGCCGGTTTCTTTCGCGAATTTGCCGCGATCTGCCAGGAAGACGCCCTCGACCGTCAGATTATCGAACGCCAAATTATCGATGCCGGAAACGACTTCGGCTCGTTGGAGGACAACGGCATGTCGGAGGGCGGCCGATGAATGAATTCCCCCCGCTCGTCATTCGCGCTTCCGCCGGGACCGGAAAAACCTTTCAGCTGAGCAATCGTTTTCTCGCGCTGCTCCATCGCGGCGTGCCGATCGATCAGATCCTGGCAACCACGTTCACACGCAAGGCAGCAGGCGAGATCCTCGACCGCGTGATTCAGCGACTTGCAATGGCCGCCGACAGCGATAAGGCCTCCGCCGAACTTGCGAAATTCATCGAAGAGCCTGACCTCACTCGCGACCGATGCTTGGAACTCCTTTCGCAACTCACTCGAAACGCGCACCGCATTCGCATCAGCACGCTCGACAGCCTCTTCACACAACTTGCCACGACTCACTCGCTTGAGCTCGGACTTCCGCCCGGCTGGCGAATTTTGGAAGACCTGGACGACCAGCAACTGCGACAAC
>JBJOLO010000234.1:0-14087 GCA_046045565.1 Planctomycetota bacterium
TAATCCCCAACCGCAACAGGATGCCGTCATGAATCGCCCTGCCAATCTCCAGCAACTTCGCGATAGCGGCTGGGTTTCCAAAAGCGTCAAGCGCGAGATTCGCGATAACTTTCTGGCAATGCTGGGACGCGGCGACGACCTTTTTCCGGGAATCATCGGGTATGAAGACACCGTTATCCCCGAAATCAACATCGCGCTGCTCGCCGAACACGACATGCTGTTCCTCGGGGAAAAAGGCCAGGCGAAGAGCCGCCTGATGCGGTCGTTGATTCGATTCCTCGACGAGGCAATCCCTTATCTCGATATTCCCGAAACGCCGCTGCACGACGATCCGTATCATCCGATCAGTCGAGCCGGCAAAGCGTTTGTGGCCTCGCACGAACCATCCCAGGTTCCCATCGCCTGGTGGCCGCGAGAAGAGCGATATGCGGAGCGGCTCGCTCCGGGCACCAAGTTCGCCGACATTATCGGTGAAATCGACCCGTCGCGACTCGTCGGCGGCGTAAGCATGTCCGCCGAAGAGGCGCTGCACTTCGGCTTGATCCCGCGCATGCACCGCGGCATCTTCGCCATGAATGAGCTCCCTGAACTCGACGAGCTCGTTCAAGTCGGTCTGTTCAATATCCTCGAAGAACGTGACGTGCAAATTCGAGGCTACCCGATCCGATTCGATCTCGACATTGTCCTGCTATTCTCGGCCAACCCGTCGACCTTCAACCGCAGCGGCAAAGTCATCCCCCAGCTCAAAGACCGCATCGGATCTGTCATCCACACCCACTATCCCCGCCAACGTGATCTGGGCATCCAGATCGTTCAGCAGGAAGCCGAGATCGATCAAAACGCCGACTGCGAAGTCGTCGTGCCGTACTTCATGCGGGAGATTGTGGAACAGATCACCGTACAGGCCAGAAAATCGAAATACATCGACCACCAATCGGGCGTCAGCGCCCGTCTGAGTATCGCGAACTACCGCACGATGGTTGCCAGTGCTCAGCAGCGGGCTGTCGTCCTGGGCGAACGACCGGCCGTACCGCGCATCAGCGACCTCGGGCACCTCTATTCCTCGTCGCTCGGTAAACTCGAACTGGACCTGATGGGGAGCCATCAGATGTCGGAACGACAGGTGCTCGATGCCGTTGTCGCCGAAGCCATCCGTGTCGTATTCGAAGAGTACGTTCAGGAACACGGATTGGCGGAGATCGCCAATGTTTTCGGTCGAGGCATCAAGATTGAAGTGGGCGACATGCTGCCCTCGTCGCACTATGTCGAACGCGTGGAGCGGGTGCCGGCGCTGTGGGATAAAGCGTTCGAGGTCAATGCGTCCAAGGATCCCGCCGTCCGCGCGTCGTGCGTCGAGTTCGTCCTCGCTGGTCTTTATGCCCTCGACAAAATCTCGCGGGCCCAGCAGCATGGCCGGATCACGTACGAGTTCTAAACGACTCGCGGACCGAACACCGTCCCGATACAGGTTGGCCTGCGCTCCTCTCAGGGAGTCGCATTTGCCGAGATGATCCGCACGTTGGTCGAAAAGAAGTACGGCAACGGTTCACCCGCATAAACAGCCTCGCCGAACACGGCTGTGTATCCGTTGGCCGGCACCTGCACTTCGCAAACGTATTTGCCGGCCTCCTCCGTGGCCGGCTTCGACTCCCATTTCGCATTACGGAAATCTTTACTCGCGGCTACCGCTGTCCATGTGGAAACCTTTTCCGGCTTCACATCGCTGGCGACATGAATCCGCGCCCGGCCGTTGCCGTTCGAAAACTCCCACGTCAGCTTCGGCAGCGGCTTTCCCGTTACGGCATGCTGATGAATGGCGGCCAATCCGCCTGCAAGTCGCGGAAGGTCGTTCACACCGTGGCCATTGTTCGGGCAATACAACAGGTACTTACTGCCCACCAGTTCGTCCCAGTACAAGTTCGCGGCATCAAGCGGCCAATAGGGATCGTTTGTACCCAGGATGACCAGTTTGGGCTGCGTGAGATGTTTGCGATAGCTGAACGGATCGACGATGTCGCGGAGCGCCTGTCCCGAGGGCGTATCCATCACCTTGTCCAGGCCTCGCTTGGTGTAGTCGTCGATCATCTCCGACGGCTTTCCGAAACTCTCCCGTTGCAATTTCATTTGCGGCGCCATGTTCAGCATGTCGATTACCATCGGCGCAATCGCCGTCGCTCTCGGATCCACAGCGCCCGTCAACCACGTCGTCCACCCCCGTTTGGATCCGCCCGTCACCGTGAACGATTCGATACCCAGATTCCATTCCGCCTTGCATACCTGCTCGACAGCATCCATCGCTCGGACCGCGCTCTTCACCATCGGCAACAGCAGCGGCCATTCCGGATCCTTGGTGCGCATGAACTCTTCGAAGGTGTAAGCAATAATGGCGTCCTCTTGTTTCCCGTCGAAAATCGGCTGTTGCGGCACATGCAGTAACACCGCGATCGGTGATTTCAGTTGCTCGGCGATCGTGGCGAAAATCGGCGCTTCGCGGGGCAGCTTCGTCGGAGTACTCGCATCCTCCAACTCGGGACGCCAGCTACCGCCCGCAACAAACAACATCGCCTGCCGCGCATCTGCAGGCACGGACGACGGTTTGATGATGAACAACTGATGTTTCCAAACGATGTCCCGCCATTTCTGCGAAGTCAGAATCAGTTCCGTGTACGAGGTATCGCCGATCTTGCCTTGCCCCTTCTTCGTCCAGGCAAAGACCTTGTCTTCTTTTCTCACGTAATCGACAAGCGGCCCCTGCATCACGCGGTCCGAGGCCGATATCGTTGTTGTACGGCTCAGCAGGAACGCGATTGCCAAATAGCACGCAACTCGAAGCGATCCTCCTACACCCCGATCCCGATGTTCTCGAGCCATGTCAGATCTTTCCTTATTTTAGATGGAGGTCTGCAGATTTGTCAGGCGTCACGGTATCGAGGCGTCCCTGGCGGGTCGAGAAACGATTCCCGGACTCAATTTCGTCGTCGTCCGGCAACTGCGGGCCGTGGCGAGCGATTGAGCTTCGGTGCCGCGGTTATCCGGCGAAGGTTTCCCGGCCCCAACAGGTCATCAATGCGCTGCTGCAACTCGTTGGTGATCTCCAGTCGCAACTTGTTCGACTTTAATCGCACGCGACTTCCGTCTCGCATGCTCAGCAGGATTTCCAGATCGCGATTTCCCGGATAACCGCGCACGATCTCCCGCAGTTTCGGCAGTGTTTCCATGCCGTGCCGCGCCTCATCGATCCGAATCACGATGCCGGTCGTGTAGCGGGATCCGAGTTGATCGAGCGGAATGATTTCATCGACGATCAGATTCGCCTCATCGCCGCCCCGCCGATCGATGTTGCCACGGACGACCACCACCGAATCCTGCTTCACCAACTCGCCGAACTCCACAAAACTATCAGGCCAGAGAATACAACGAATCGCGCCGGTCACATCCTCGAGATCGAACATGACATAGCGCGACGGTGCACCGGGTTTCGGATTCTTCGTGTTGGAGAACTTGAGTGCAGCGAGCATACCGCCCAACATCACCTCGGCGCGCTCCGGCAATTCGCTGATCCGCTCCACCGTATGGGTGCAATACTGCTGAAGCGTCGGAACGTACTCGGCTAACGGGTGACTCGACAAGTAAAAACCGAGCACCTCTTTCTCCATCAGCAGCTGTTCCCGGGACTCGAAGTTGCCGACATCGGGCAGTGCAATGGCAACG
Source organism: Planctomycetota bacterium (assembly GCA_046045565.1). Classification (GTDB taxonomy): domain Bacteria; phylum Planctomycetota; class Planctomycetia; order Pirellulales; family Pirellulaceae; genus VGZA01. The sequence goes on from JBJOLO010000234.1 coordinate 3,712, forward strand.
GCGTCGGCTGGACCATCGTCATCTCCTCCGAACAGATTCTTTTGACCCCGCCGGCGGTCTGCGATGGCAGCCGCTCCGGCCTGCATCGCTTTTTCCAACACGGTGAGCAATTGTTTACGGGTTCCGCCCAAGGCATCGAGTGCCCCGGCTTTGATGAGCGTTTCCAGGGCGGCGCGACCGCACTGCGTCGCATCCACACGCTCGCACAGATCGAAGATGCTCTTGTAAGGTCCTCGCTTCTGGCGTTCGATTACGAGCGCCTCGCTGGCTGATCCACCGCAGCCCTTGACTGCGGCCAAGCCGAAATAGATCTTGCCGTCGGCCACCGTAAAATCGACGCCCGAGCTGTTTACGCTCGGCATCACAATCTCGATGCCCATCCGCTGACAATCTTCCAAATGCTCCACCAGCGGATCTTTCGTCTTGAAGTTGCGTCCCTGAATGTCGCTCGACAACAGGGCCGCCATGAACTCCACCGGATAATGGGCCTTTAAGTAGGCCGTCATGTAAGCGATCAAGGCGTAAGCGGTCGAGTGGCTCTTGTTGAACCCGTAGCCTGCGAATTTGATAATCAGGTTCCACAATTCGGTCGCTTCCTGCTGCGGCAATCCGCGTTCCTGGGCCCCCGCAATGAACTGCTCGAAGTTTTTCGCGATCAACGATTCTTTCTTCTTGCTGATCGCCTTGATGCAGGTGTAGGCGTTGGCGAGTTCGATGCCTCCCAGACGGTTCAGGATGCGCATCACCTGCTCTTGGTACACCATCACGCCGTGGGTTTCGCCGAGGATCTCCTTCAGGACCGGATGCTTGTACTCCGCCTGCTGCCGACCGTGCTTGACTTCGACGTAATCGCGGACCATACCGCCCTCGAGCGGCCCGGGCCGATACAGGGCGTTCGTCGCGATGATGTCGTGAAAATGGTCGGGCTTCATCTTCTGAAGCAGATCGCGAATACCACCGCTTTCTAATTGAAAAATTCCTTTCGTCTCGCCGCGGCAAAGCAAGGCGAAGGTGGCCCGATCTTCGAGCGGAAAGCGATAGGGATCGATCCGATGGCCGGTCGTCTGCTCGATCAGGTCCACCGCTTTCGAAAGGATCGTCAGGTTGCGGAGCCCGAGAAAATCCATCTTCAACAAACCGGCCGCTTCCACATCGCCCATCGACCACTGGGTGATGATGTCGGTCTTTCCCGTGACGCGTCCCAGCGGCACGTATTCGGTTAGCGGACGGTCGGCGATCACCACCGCCGCCGCATGCGTGCCGACATTCCGGGCCAGCCCTTCGATCTTGCGCGCCAAATCAAGCAGTTCCTGCACCTCCGGATCATTCGCATAGGCAGACCGCAGTTCATCGCCTTTCTCGAGGGCTTCATCGAGCGAGATTCCGAGTTCATCGGGCACCATGGCGGTGACGCGATTCACCCGCTCGATCGGCATACCCATCACGCGTCCGACGTCTTTGATTGCGGCCCGCGCCGCGAGCGTACCGAACGTGCCGATCTGCGCAACGTTTTCCTCGCCATATTTTTCCTTGACATAGCGAATCACTTCGCCACGGCGATCCTTGCAGAAATCGATATCGATATCAGGCGCCTCGCGCCGGCTCTCGTCGAGAAAACGTTCGAACAGCAAGTCGTATTTAATCGGACAGACGTGACTCAGATAAAGCGCATAACAAACAATCGCACCCACGCCGCTACCGCGCGCCGTCGCCGGAATATTTCGCTCGCGGGCGTAGCGCACGAAATCCCACACGATGAGGAAGTAGTTCGAGAATCCCAGCTTGTTGATGACATAGAGTTCCCGCTCCAATCGATCCATCACCACCTTGGCCAACTCGCCGCCGGCAAGCATTTCCTCGTTGCCCGCATAGCGCTCTTTCAGGCCTTGGATACAGAGCTCCCGCAGAAACTGCTCGGCCGTCACCTGCTCAGGAAGCTTGTACGATGGAAAATGCCGCTTTCCGAGCTCCAAATCGATATCGACCGAGTTGGCGATTTCCTGCGTACGCGCCACCGCGTCTTCCATGCCGGGAAATGCCGCATACATCTCCTCGGGGCTCCGCAAGTAGTACTGATCGCCTTTCATCCGCATACGGTTCGTATCGGTGCGGAACTTTCCTGTGTTAATGCACAGCAAAACATCCTGCGCGACTGCGTCATCGCGATCGACGTAATGGGCATCACTGGTCGTGACGACGGGAAGCGACAACCTTTTGGCCACCTCCAACGCGCCTTCCATCTGCAACCGCTGAATCTCTTCCCCATTGTTCATGACTTCGACGAAATAGCGATCGCCAAACAATTGGTGGAACCAGCGCGCGACCTCGATGGCCTCGTCGAGCTCGCGTTCACCGCCCTGCCCCTTCAAGATCGCCCGACTGAATTCGCTCGACGCACATCCGCTCAAACAGATAATTCCCTCGTGGTGCGCTTCCAGCAATTCCTTATCGATGCGCGGCTTAAAATAAAACCCCTCCAGCATCGCCGCCGACGCCATCTTGATCAGGTTGCGAAATCCGGTGCGGTTTTGCGCGAGCAAAGTCAGATGGAAGCTCGCTTCCTTCATCGATGACGCTTCCCGCTCCGTCCGCTTTCCCGGCGCGATATAGGCCTCGTACCCCAGAATCGGATTGACGCCGGCATCCTTGGCTTTCTTATAGAACTCCAACGCACCGTGCAGGTTCCCGTGGTCAGTCAACGCCAAGGCCGTCATGCCCGCTCGTTTGGCCTTCTCCACGAGTCGATCAATGGAACTGGCCCCATCCAGCAAGCTGTAGTGGCTGTGACAATGCAAGTGCACAAACGGCCGGACGACGTTGTTCGCATCCGGAACGGTGTTTTCAGCAATCCTATCCATATCTTTGCTCCGGCCTCATCACTCCGATTTGGCCAATAGGCGATTCATTTTCGACTCGATCACGCATTGACGGTGGGCACAGGTCAAGCGAAGTCGGCCCGCTGCGACCTACAGCGACTTGTGGACGATCTCGGCAACTTTACCAAGGTCCTTGCCGATGCTGCGCGCTTCCAGGCCGCCGCGAAGATGCACATGATTCACGAACACGGCAAACAGAAGTTTACGCCCCCGGGACGACTCCAGGTATCCCGCCAACGCCTTGCTCGTCAGCAGGTTGCCTCCATTCATGACGTTCTCCCAGGAAAGTGTCCCGGTTTTTGCAAAAACGCGATCGCGAGCCGGACTGTCGGGCTCTAGCGATTTCGCGAGTGTCCCATCCACTCCCAACCGCGGCAGTGCCGAACGGTAAGCCTGGAAATAGGGTTGCGCTGTCACGTACTTCAGCAATTGCACCGTCGCACGCGGTGTCACATAGTCCGCACGCGCACCGCCCGCCCCGCCGCCAAACGAGATCGTATCGACATCCACCCCGGCTTTCGCCAGAAAATCGTGTTGCCTTCGCAAGCCGGCTCGCAGCGTACGCTCGCCATGCTTCGACGCCACGAGCAGCGGCAGCGTGCTGGCGTGTAGATTGTGGCTGACCTTGAGCGTCAATTTTGCAAACTCTGAGAACGGTGGCGAGACGAGCTCCCCAACCACCGGCAGGTCGTCATACCCTTGCGGCAACGACACAGCCGGATGGTCAGCAACCGCCGCCGCATCGACCGCGACTCCCGCTTCCTCAAGCGACTCAATCAACAGCGTCCGCGCAAACGAGGCTGCATGAGGAACCTCATAAATGCGGACCACCGGTTTGTGCCCCTCGGGCATCTTGCCATGGACATGCACTTTTCCGCCACCCAACGGCGTGATCCATGTCTCGAGCGACTCACCGGCGGCCACCGTGCGCATGCTGTTTTCGATCACCAGTGCTTTGGTCGCCGGTCGAATCGTCAGCTTACAAGGCTCGCCCGTCCTCGTCGGTTCGATGCTGATATCGATCACGTTGTCGTTGATCATGATCGGCGCCAGTTGCGATGGACCGCTTCCGGTGCCCTCCGCACGCTCGAACAAGCGGTCGTCAATCCACACATCGCCCCGGATACGGCGGATTCCTTTGGCTGCGATTTGGCTCGCCAAGTCGCGAATACCCGCGAGTGGATCGGGAGCGGTCAACTCCGTCTCCGGTGCACCGTTGGCATACGTATGATCGTTGTTCGTGAAAGCGATCAGCCCCTCCTTGGTCGTGCGTCCACCGAGGCTCGGATCGCCGCTCGCCAGCAGCACCAGATTGCCAATCAATTGATCTCCGTCCCGACGCCCCGCTTGATACACGCGTGTGATAAACCGATAGTCGGCACCCAATTCCTCCATGGCACAAGCAACGGAATAAAGTTTCGTCGTGGACGCCGGCACAAACAGCTTGTCGGCGTTCCATTCCATCAGCGTCTCCTTCGTCTCCTGATCCACAACCAGCAATCCCCAATGCGCCTGTTTGAACCGCGGTTCGTTCATCAAGGCTCGCAAGTCGTCGGGCAAAGTCTGCGCAACCACAAGCGTCTGGAACACGAGAGACACGACGATTGCCGTCGTGGCGATGTTGACATGCATGGTGTTTTCCTCCTCACAGATAGCGCGTGCCTAAGACCGCGAACATCCTAGGTTCCGTTGCCGCACGATCAAGCAGGCGCTGCCGATAGGATCTCCGTTAACAGCCGCCCATGCACATCGGTCAGTCGATAGTCGCGTCCCTGGAAACGAAACGTCAGCCGTTCATGATCGATGCCGAGACATCGCAGGATGGTTGCATTGAGGTCGTGGACGTGCACCGGATCCTGCGTGATGTTGTAACCGTAGTCGTCAGTCTCGCCGACCACGATCCCGGGCTTGATGCCGCCCCCCGCCAGCCAGACGCTGTAACATCGGCCGTGATGATCCCGTCCGTAGTTGTCCTGTAACCCACCCTGTCCGTAAACGGTGCGACCAAACTCCCCGCCCCACACGACGAGTGTCTCATCCAAAAGCCCGCGCTGCTTCAAGTCCTGAAGCAGGGCCGCCTGCGGTTGATCCACATCGCGACATTGTTTCGGCAAGTTTTCCGGCAATGCGCCATGGTGATCCCAACCTCGATGATACAGCTGGATGCACCGCACGCCTCGCTCGACCATGCGACGCGCAAGCAGACAATTGGCGGCAAACGTGCCTGGCTTGCGCGCTTCGGGACCGTACAGGTCGAACACGGAATCGGGTTCTTTGGACAGGTCGGTTAATTCGGGAACCGACGCCTGCATGCGAAACGCCATTTCATATTGAGCAATGCGTGCCGCAACTTCCGGATCACCCGATACGTCAAGCTTCCGCTGGTTCAGTTTCGCAATCCCGTCCAGCATTTCGCGGCGCAGTCCGCGATCCACCCCCGGCGGATCACTCAGATACAACACCGGATCGGTGCCACTCCGCAGCTTCACACCTTGATAACTCGACGGCAAAAAGCCTGCACCCCAGAGGCGATCGAGCAACCCCTGATTCGCGTCGCGGCTGCTGCCGTGCGAAATCATCACGACGAACGCCGGCAAGTCGGCCGCTTCGCTGCCGAGGCCGTAGGCAAGCCACGCCCCGAGAGACGGACGGCCCGGCTGCTGCGAACCGGTTTGAATAAACGTGATCGCCGGATCATGGTTGATCGCCTCGGTCCACAACGATCGCACCAGGCAAATCTCGTCGATCATTTTTCCGGTATGCGGCAGCAATTCGCTCCACCACGTTCCCGCTTGCCCCACCTGACTGAACGAAAACTTCGGCGCGATCACAGGGAAACTGCTTTGACCCGAGGTCATCCCTGTCAGTCGCTGCCCCATCCGAATCGATGCAGGAAGTTCCTGCCCGTGAAACTCTTTCAAACGCGGCTTGGGATCGAAAAGCTCCAGCTGCGACGGGCCTCCCGATTGGAACAGGTAAATCAGATGCTTTGCTTTCGGCGGGAAATGAGGCGACTTCGCCGCTTCGATTTTCTCCGCACCCTGAGACTCACGGCCGGCCAGCCACGCCAGCGCAGCCAGCCCGGCCACTTGTCCGCCTTGACGCAGGAATGCGCGACGTCCTGCGAGATCGCCGTGCACATCGGGCAACATGCGGGACCCATTGAGTAGCATGCAGATCACTCCTTCGTCATCGCTTCATCCAGATTCAGCAGCACACTGGCAACCGCCGTCCACGCGGCCAGTTCCACCGAATCGAATTTCGAATCGGCCTTCATCGCTCCCACGGATACGAGCTTGTTTGCCTCCTCCGGGTGCTGACGAAAATGCGATGCAGTTCGTTGCACCATTTCCTGCAAGATCACCCGTTCCTCCGCGGTTGGCGAACGGCAGACGGTAAGCCGCAGGGCGAGTTCCATTCTCGCATCGGCAGTGGCAGCAGCACCGGCAGTGGCAGTAGCATCGTCAGTGGCAGTGGCATCGGCTGGAGCACCCGTTTCCCGCAGGATCCGCTCTGCCAGCAATCGGGCCGCTTCGACGTAGGTCGTATCGTTCATCAGGATTAGAGCCTGGAGCGGCGTATTGGTTCGCGCTCGACGAATCACACAAAACTCGCGATCCGGTGCATCCAGGGTGGTCATACCCGGCGGCGGACACGTCCGCTTCCAAAAGGTGTAAAAACTACGCCGGTACAGCCCCGCTCCACTATCCGGTTTGTATTTCACACGCCGCTCGACCGACACTTCCTCCCACAATCCCTCGGGCTGATACGGCATGACACTCGGCCCACCTAATCGCTCGACCAACAATCCGCTGGCAGCCAACGCACTGTCTCGCAGCATTTCGGCTGGCAGCCGCACGCGCGCTCCACGCGTCAACCAGCGATTCGCCGGGTCCCGCTCGCGGAGCTCGGCATTCGCGTCCGAACTTTGCCGGTACACGGCCGAAAGCGCGAGCATCCGCAGCAGCAACTTCGTGTCCCATCCCATGCCGCGGGTCGGCCCATTCAAATCGCTGCCGCCGCGCGGCGATCGATAGCTGACCGCGAGCCAGTCGAGCAGCTCGGGATGCGACGGCCACGCGCCCTGCACCCCGAAATCCTCCGCCGTATCCACCAATCCCGCGGACCAAAGCAAACCCCACCAACGATTCACGGCCACCCGTGCCGTCAACGGATGCGAAGGTGCAATCAACCACCGGGCCAGCCCCAAACGGTTCGCAGGTGACTGGCCGTCCATCGCGGGTAATGCTCGAGGCACTCCCGCCTGGACCGCTTCGGCCTGTCGATCATATTGCCCGCGAGTCAACACGAAGGTCTGACGCGGTTGGGGCAGGTCCTCCATCACCAGCGAAGTGGGAATCATGGCGTCGAGTGTCTCCCGCCGCTGTTTCACCGCCGCGAGTTCCTCGCGAAGTGACTTGGACGTGGGATCGATGTTCGCCAGAAAGTAGTTCTTGAGTTGCTGTATCTGATCGGCGTTGCGCTTGCCGGGCGGTGTCTCCAGGATTTGCTGCAAGCCGACTGCCGTCTCCCCGTTCGCTAATCGTAACGCATCCTCCGCCGATAGCTCGACGCGATACCATTGCACCTCATCCAACAAGCCTTGAAACGCATTGCCCTCGCCACGCCGCCCGACATGAAAGGGCCGGTCGGTCGCAATCGTGTCGCGAAGGTGATCGTGGGTAACCTCCAACTCCTGCAGCTTTCCATCGAAGTAAATCCTGACACCCGCCGCGCGGCTCGAGCCATCGTATGCAATCACCAAATGGTGCCATTCGCCCTTGGGCAAGGACGCTCGCGTGATCACCTTCAGTCCGTTATCCGGCCAATGGTGAATCATGTGCACGGCCACTCGCCCCGATTCCACCATCACGTCATAGCCTCGAAAGGCTGCCGAGTCGTGCATTTTCGACAGCACCGCCACGGCGGAATCGGTGGTGCGATGGATCCATGCTGCAAAGGAAAACGGTTCCGTACGCTCCACCGCGCCCCATTCGGCAGCCTCAACGTAACTCTGCCCGTCCCCTTGAAACGCATTCCCGCGTTTTCCCAGGCCCCACTTGGCGGTTCCGCGAACCTTTCCCAGCGGCTTACCGCTCACGGCATCGATCGCGGTATCTCCTTCACGCTCCTCGAACGCAAAATGGCCTGCGATGCCTCGCAGCGACAATCGCTCCCGTGCTTCTCCGGTCAACGATTGCTCCCACTGCGCCAGTTCCGCGTCGACTTGCGTGGCTCGACCTCGCAATCGATCGTGCAACTCGGACTCCTGCCGCGCGAAAAGTTCCAGCGACTCCCGCTGCGAAGCAGTCGGCGCCTTGAGATAGGGCGTTGCAGGCGCTCCCTTGTTGTAGCCCAAAAGCTTGTCCGGACTTTGATTGAAAAATGCGAACAGCTGATAGTAATCGCGCTGCGACAATGGATCGTACTTGTGATCGTGGCATCGCGCACATTGCATCGTCAGCCCCATGAACACGCTGGCCGTCGTGTGCAGTCGGTCGGCTACATATTCGACGCGATACTCCTCGTCGATGATTCCGCCTTCCGTCGTCAACACATGATTGCGATTGAATCCAGTCGCCAGCCGTTGCTCGAAACTCGGATCGGGCAGCAAGTCGCCTGCGAGCTGCTCGACGACGAACTGGTCGTAGGGCATACCTTGGTTCCAGGCATCAATCACCCAATCCCGCCAACGCCACATGACTCGGTCTTCATCGTTGTTGTATCCGTTCGTATCGGCGTAGCGGGCCGCATCCAGCCAGACCATCGCCATCCGTTCGCCGAACCGGGGCGAAGCCAACAGCCGGTCAATCAGCCGTTCGGAAGCATCGGGTTGTTCTGCTGCTCGATCCGCTGCCAGCGTCTCGGTCAAATCAAGACTCGGTGGCAAACCGGTGAAGTCAAACGCCAAGCGGCGAACCAGCATGTCCCGCGCAGCCTCCTGATTCGGCTTCAGCCCCTGCCGATCCCATTCCGCCATCACAAATCGGTCAATCGGCGTACGCGACCACGCAGGCATGCTCACGTCGGGCACCCGCGGAAGCGTTGGCGCTTGAAAAGCCCAGTGACCTTGATACTCGGCCCCCTCGCGAATCCAACGTTCGAGCACCGCTCGCTGCGTCGCGGAGAGCGCCTTTGGCGATGAGGGCGGCGGCATTTGTTTGTCAGGATCTTGCGAATGGATCCGTCGCACCAATTCGCTCGCCTCCGGCTTGCCCGCCACAATCGCGATCGCGCCGGACTCCAACTTCGATGCTGCCGACTTCGCTTCATCGAGTCGCAACCCTGCCTGCCGTTCCTTCTCGTCGGGCCCGTGGCAGGTGAAGCAATAGTTCGACAGGATCGGCAGCACGTCCCGCGCGAAAACCAGCTTGGTACTCGAAGTACCCTCCTTGCTTTCCGCAGCCTGCTCCCGCGCTTGGGCAACGACTCGCGTCGCATCAAGCAGCGACAGCATCGAGCATAAGGCGATCAACAACGTCGGCCGTATGGCCGCAGAAATCGCACCCGGCGGAATGGAAAACGACCGCAACATGTTTTGCCCCCAACCTCTCCGCGCTGAATCGATCCTCACTGAACCTCTCTGCGCTGAACCTCTCTGCGCTGAACCTCACTGCGCTGAACCAGGCCGATCACTCGGCCTTGATCCTTGGTATTCGAACGCCCCGCCCCCACCGCATGGCTTGCTCTGATTCACCCGGCTCTGATTTACCCGGCTCTCATGACCTTGCTCTGAGACTCGCTTCGCAGCCTGTAAGGTCTACCATCAATTCCAACGAAATCGGCGCAAGGCCAGGATGGACGAGATCGTGCCCCACAGCAACAGACCTCCAATATTTCCACTTTGCGACATTAAACTTTGCCCCTCCAGCATGACGGCGCGCAGCGCATTGATCAGCTGGGTCAGCGGCAACGCTTGAATCAACGGCTGGACGGCATCAGGAAAACGGCTGGACTGGAAGAAGATCCCCGACAGGATCCACATCGGCAGCATCACCAGATTCATCAGTCCGGAGACCGCCTCGATCGTCTTCGCGCGACTCGCCACCAGCAGTCCCAAGCCGGCAAACGTCGCGGCCCCCAGCAGGATCAAAAACAGCATCGAGATCACGCTGCCATGGACTCGGACGCCAAACACAAGACGCGTGAACAGCAGCAACGTCAGCACTTCCGGTATCAGAAACAGCAGGCGACTGAGCATCAACCCGCCGAGAAAATGGTGCTTCTTCATCGGCGTTGCGAGAAACCGTTTAAGCAGCATGCGAATCCGCATATCGACCGTCACGAAGCCGACGCCCCAGAGTCCGCCCCCCATGAGACTCATTCCGATCAAACCGGGCACGAGAAAATCGATGTAGCGTCCGCCCGGTTCATCGAAAACCCGATTTTCCGCCTCCCACAAGTCCTTGCGACCCGCATAGCGTTCCAGCGCGTCCTCGACGGCATTGCGCGCCACTTGACTTTCGGGCCGCGTCGGATCGAACAGGTAATGAAGCTGCG
>JBJOLO010000341.1:0-2955 GCA_046045565.1 Planctomycetota bacterium
CACGCTTGCTGCTCACGCCGGGAATCGCGATGGCTGAGATCCATTCGCAACCCGGATTTCTTTGCTCGTCGTGCGGCCAATTCGGTCGCACATTCGCGTTTGTCCCAACGCTGCCTCGGTAGCATTGCCTAACGCCATGCGTTGCTGTACGCGGCGCACCGCCTCGAATTCTCACGGTGCCTTTGCGGTTTTGCTGTGCCCGCATTGATTTCGCAGGCTCGGATCTCCCGGAATGCGGGGAAGATCGCCAACCACGAAGCGACGATCCACTGCGATTCAACCGCACCGCTACAACCAGTACGATCGTTAGACCGCGTCGAGGCTGCACTTCGAGTCGCTTTCTGCGCCACCCCCTGATCTAACGCCCCCCCCCGCACGAGTGAACCTTGTTCCTCTGCTTGTCACAGCCGATCGTTGGTTCGGCCAGCGTCTTTCCGTCCTCGCTTTGTCGTGATCGGCTTTTTGACCGAATCCTTGCTGCAACCTACAGTTCTCTCAGAGCGAACCACCGGAGCGACTTCCCTAACAGTCACCAATCGACGATCGCAGACGATCTGACGCATGGACAACTCAACGCTTAGACCAGCTTTCCTCTACAACGACGCGGCACCGCCCGCGCCGGTGCCGGACACCCCTGTCCGGTTGGAACAGTTGCTGGGCACGCTCGAAGAAGTTGTCCAATCCGCCGCCAACCCGCGTGCCCGCGAAGAGCTTGAATTTCAGCAGAAACTGCTGGAACAACGGCTTGGAGTCGCCAGCGGACTGTTTGCGGCCTTGCGAGTGAAACATCCTCCCACGGCTGCGCATAGCATTCGCGTCGGGATCGGGTGCTCCTCCTGGGCGGCAAAACTAGGGTTGCCGGAGAACGAGCGAAACGAATTAGAAATCGCGGCACTGCTGCACGACATAGGCAAAATCGGCGTGCCCGACCGGGTGCTCGGCAAAACCAGTTCGTTGGACACGGAGGAATTGCTCGCCATCGAGATGAGCCGTGTTCACACGCGTAACATTCTTCAATCGATGGGAACGACCTCCGCGATCCTGGACAATGTTTTCTACGCCGACGCCTGGTATGACGGGCGACGTCGTGAATACGATCGACTACGCGAGCAACTCCCGCTGGCCTCGCGGATGATCTGCATCGTAAATGCCTTCGATGCCATGACGACGAACCATGTTTATCGTCAGTCGATGAACCAAGAACGGGCCCTGCAGGAACTGAAAAACGCTGCCGGAACGCAATTTGACCCGCTCCTGGTCGACCATTTCAGTCAACTATTGAGCCTGGACCAAACCACGCTGCAACAATCGGTTGCGGAGCGTTGGCTGAATCGATTGCAGCCTGAAATGGCAACCAGCGGTTGGACGATCGGTTCAGCGACGCATGTCCAATACGGCGGTTTTGAATGGCTATTCCATCGCCGGCTGCTCGACTCGATTCAAGACGCAGTGATCTTCGTCGATGCGAACATGACGATTCTGTTTTGGAACCAAACAGCCGAGCGTCTGACGGGAATCCCCGCGCTCAGCGTGATTCAGCGCACCTGGACGCCGTCCCTGGTGCAGATGGCGGACGAACACGGCTACGCGCTGCGAGATCAAGATTGTCCGCTGCAGAATGCGGTGCAAAGCGGCGTACAGAGTTTCCGCCGACTCGCCATCGGAAACCGATTTGGCGAACCGACTCGCGTCGACGTCCAACTTGTGCCGATCATCGATTGCCAGGGACCTCCGCAGGGAGTAGCCATTATTGTCCGGGACGCATCCCGCCAAGTGACGCTGGAGGAACGAGTGCAGACGTTGCATGAACAAGCGACACGCGATCCGCTGACGCAAATCGCAAATCGTTCCGAATTCGACCGCGTTCACAACCAATTTCTGCAGCGGCATTTGGAATCTCACTTCCCGTGCGCGTTGATCATCTGCGATATCGATCATTTCAAACAAATCAACGACACCTACGGTCACCAGGCCGGCGACGAGGCGCTGCAATCCTTTGCAAATATCTTGCAGGCGCATTGTCGACCTGGTGACTTGGTGGCCCGGTACGGCGGTGAGGAATTCGCGATCCTATGTGCCGACTGCAACAATGCAACCGCTGCACAGCGCGCCGAAACAATCCGCAAAAACCTTACCTCCACGCCGCAATCGTGTCTGAACGGAAATGTGATGACAGCCAGCTTCGGCGTCACGGAAGTGCAAAACGGTGACACACCGGAGACCATGCTGCGTCGAGCAGACCGAGCCCTTTATCAGGCGAAAGATGCGGGGCGAGACCGCGTGGTTCAAATCGGTGTTGGCCTGGAAAGCGTCGCCAAGACGAAACGCCGCTGGTTCTCCTGGTTTACCAAGCCGCGTGCGGACGAAGTCCTTTCGAAACGATTGATGACAAACGTTCCTCTGGACGTCGCTGCGGAAAAACTACGCGGATACATCTCCGACCAAAATGGCACGATCCAATCGATCGATGAGAATCGTGTTGTGATCTGCATTGAAGCGGCCGACTCGCCGCTGCAACGACGAGTCGACGATCGACCGGTGCCGTACATCGTCGAGTTAGACCTCAAAGAAGAAACCGAGGAAAATGGAGGACGGTATCGGTCAAACAATCTGCGAACGATTGTCAGTGTGACCATTCGTCCTCAACGCGCTCGCGACCGGCGACGACGGGATATCGTCGAACGCGCTCGACACCTGCAGGCCAGTCTGAAATCGTATTTGATGGCCGTCGAAATCGACTAGAAACGCACGCCACGCCGCAGACGCACGCAAGCTATCCCGAGTGCTTCGCTTCCTCCAGGTACTCTCCGGCCGACACCTTGTATTTGTCGACGAGTCGATAGAGTTTTCGTCGATCGATTCCTAGCGCGCGTGCCGCTCGTGTCTTGTTGCCATGCACGCGACTCAGCACTTCCACGACTTTGGTGCGCTCGATCGACGCCAAATCATCCGTCG
>JBJOLO010000372.1:0-3387 GCA_046045565.1 Planctomycetota bacterium
ACAGGCGGTCGAAGCCGGGCCTCAGGATAGGTTTGGTAGCTGAACGTTCCGTTCGGAGGCGTGCGGAAACTGTAGGCTGCACCGACGTGGACAAACGAGCGGCCGTCGCTCGCATCATCCCAATAAGGCAGCCACGTCGTACGAGCGGTAACAGCTTGCCCGCCAGTATCGGTAAACTGTTGACCGAACTGGTCGGCCGACGTGGCAAACCAGCCGATTGCATAGGTCGCTCGCTCGTCCGGACCGAGCGAGTCGTACGCTTCAATGCCCGTATTCCGCGCCGGCGCGAATGTGTCGAGCAGCGATCGCTCCATGAACGTGTTCCGTTGATTCTGCGTGACTCGTTCCAACGAGAATGGCTCAAAAAAATGCCCGACCCTGGCGTGACCGAGCAGCGGCAAATCGCGAACTCCGACCCAGACATCGAGAAAAGACACTCGATCGGCAAGAGCAAAATCGAATCCGATCATGTACTCAAGGATGTCGAAGGCTTCGCCACGGCCGACCAACCGGGCACGCCGGAAGTCAACTGCGTTCAGTGCATCGCCAACCGCCGCGCGATTTTCCGCATCCTGGCCAACCCAGATATAATCGACTTGTAGTTGACCGCCGATTTGGAAAGACGGTTTCTCTGACTTTGCCTGCTCGGCTTTATCGGCGGCTTGCAACTGTTTGCGGTAGGCCGCCTCAAGCGCGGCTAAACGCTGCTCCACCGACAGGTTGGGATCAACCCCGGGGGGATCGACCGCAAATTCGTTCGACACGGTCCGTGCCGGCGTCGGTTCATACCCGGAATAGGGCGAAACAGTCGCCTGCCCCGGTGCGGCATAACCCAGTGCGGACGTTGAAGCCGGCAAATAACCTGCCCCTTCGCCTTGGTAAGGTTGCGTTCCGTAAGGCAACGGGCCGCCCGATTGCATAGCAAGACCTTGCCCGAATCCATCCATCGGGATCAGTGCAAACGCGATGAGCAGAAACGATGTCTGGTAGCTGAATCGCATCACTGTCCTCAACCGCACGAAACCACCACGCTAGCAATCCAAGCAAGGCGCGAACCGCTCGGCGATAAGGTGAACGCATTGCCATGGAACGCCAGCGACCCTCGGTCTGTATCGACGAGGAGGGATGTAACGGTGAAGAAGAATATCGCGGTTTTATTGATCAAAGCATGATTTGCCGCGACGACCGAGGCGATCATCGAGCGGCCATCAAGTCGCCCAAACGAATCGGACGAAGGCGCATGACAGCGCGAACAACCGCGACTTTCGTCATCCGCACTGGCTATCGCCACCACAGCCTTCGTCATCGCCCTCGCCATCTGGATCTATCGGCTCTACGCCCACTTCCGTCGACCAGTTGAAGAGGCGAGCGAACAACGACTTGCCGACCATGACGAATTGAGCATCTATCAACGCAAGCATTGCGATGGCAAACCTGAGGGGACAGGCAGCCTGACGAACGATCCTCCAATCCAAGACACACACATTCAACTCGGCAGCCGCCCAAGACAAGCTCAAACGTGTGTTTCTTGGAATTGCGGAGTCAACCGCGTCACCCCGCAGACACCCACCCCGACCTGAGAGAATAGGCAGTCTGGCGAAGAATCCTCCAATCCAAGACACACACATTTAACCCAGCGGCCACCCAAGACAAGCTCAAACGTGTGTGTCTTGGAATTGCGGACGGGAGGGACAGCGATGACGGTAGCAATGAGCCGCTTGCCGTCAGGTTGCCCACACGAATCTGACCATGGCGAACGCGAACGCAAACAGGGCTCCGTACCAAAATCGATCGATTCCGATAACCGCTTGGCCTCGTCGCGAACGCCAACTTCCTAACCCGGACATGCACATGCCGACAGCGAATGGCGTGGCCACAAGATTGAAGATGCGGCCGGCGGAATTCCCAATCATGTGCCGCGGGAGGAACCACAGTGATGCACCGCCAAGTATCGCTCCAACGACCGCGTACCCGACCACTGCAAGCCACGGCCTGTCTCGACTCTTGGACGGATCGGCCACCGACCGAAATCCGAATTCGACCATTGCTTCGACCAGGATCTGCAGGAGGAACTCGAAGAGCAGTTCGAATAAGAATTCCATGTGGCAACCTAACCTAAAGATACACCACAAAGTCCCGACGACGGTGCGCCACCACAGCGGTGGAAAAGTCGCCAATCCGCTCGAAACCGCATCGATTGCCGCGTTACGCAGCGAGTGATGGCTACTACGATGCGCCCGGCGGCTTCGACGGCCGTTCGGCAGTGGACTCTTCGTTACGCGACGATGCGGGCGGTGCCTGGGGCGGAAGCGATGGGAGCGTCGAAAGATTTCTGATGCGAGCGGCGGGAGTCAGACCCGCGAGGCTGATGGGTTTCGAAAGCGTATGCACACCCTGATTTCCTGCTTCGTCGCGAACCGTCAAGCGAAGGAACACTCGTCGAGGAACCTTCGCGTCCACGTTCCAGAAGTACTGACGACTGTTGGTCAGCGGCCGATCGATCTCGGTCCACGGGCCGTCGGCACCTGCTGCATACTCGAGCAAAATCGGCAGCGCGGCCAAATGTTCATCCGCTGCCTGCCAACGAATCTCGACATCCCCCGCGTGTTCGCCCTCGGCAATGCTCACGCTCTCAAACCGCCCCACGGGAGCCACCGTATCAACAATTACTTCGATGTCGGCCGGATCCCCCGCCTGAGGCGCCGGGCTGGCTAATCCGCTTCGACTCACGATCACCATGCGAAATCCAAACAGTCCATCCGCATCGACAGTGACCTCGAGCGGACTTTTTCCATCTTCATCGACGCCCCATCGAGACCATTGATTGCCATTGTTGCGCGTCACCCACAGCTCCACGGATGCGACACCGCCGGGGCCTGACGATTCGACGTCATAGTCCAAAGTGAATGCGCGGTCGTTCACCATCCGCGGGCGTACCCCCAGCGCGGATCCCGCATTGGGAAGCGGCGGGCCTGGAATCACCGGCCGTCCCGAATTCGCCACGCCTTGATTGTCCGAGTCCCCGGCAGACAGGAGATTTCCGTTGCTCGACTGGGAGCTCAAACGACTTGAAAACGCCACGGCTCCCGGCGACGTAGAACTTTCTCCCGGCGCACTTCTCGAGACCGCCCCAGACGCGGGCCCGGAACCGTTCGCACTGGTGCCGCCTGCGTTTGGAGTAAAGCCTGCACCGGGCGTCGTTCGAGCGGAAGCTCCACCCAAAGCTCGATACGCGTCAACAGGTGGCTTCCCTTTGGTCAGTGCATCCCGGCTGTCGCTCATTCCCAACGCGCCGGGGACCGGGCCAGTGTTGGCAGTAGCAAAACCCGGAGTCACGCTATTCGGTGGACCACGGTTAGGCGGTCCACTGTTACCAGCTTCCGGGAA
>JBJOLO010000473.1:0-4614 GCA_046045565.1 Planctomycetota bacterium
ATTGGGTTTGTTGGCTGCGGGACTGACGGGCGAATCGCAAGCCGGCGCGTTCATGACTTCCGGCATGCTCGTACTGGTGGCGATCCTGATCCTCATCCGCTGGCGACTACGTGCAGAGACAGCAACGGCAACCCTAGCGACCGCCACCCGAGCGATTCAATTGCGAACTCTCGCCGCCAGCAATGCAGCGCGAGCGCCAAACCGAACGCTGCTGACCGTCGGCCTCCTGGCGAGTGCGTGTTTCTTAATCATCGCGATGAGCGCCTTTCGACTCGATGCGACCCGGTCCGGGGCAGGGGGCTTTGATTTGATGGGGATCAGTTCCCAACCCGTGTTTGAAGATCTCAATCGCGAAGATGCGCGTCGCGATCGCTTTGGCGATCAAGCCAATCAACTCGCGGGCACCACGATCTTCGGACTGCGATACAAGCCCGGTGACGATGCGAGTTGCAACAATCTGTATCAGACAACACAACCACAAGTGATCGGCATCACACCGCAGTTTCGCGACTACTTCGATCGCACCGACGTTGTCGCTTTCTCCTGGGCGGCGTCTCAAACATCGGGCACCGCCGCGGGCAATCCATCAAAAAACCCTTGGCACACCCTGTTCACGCCCTTGAGTAACGGTCCGATTCCGGTGGTGATCGACAAAAATACCGCGATGTACAGCCTGCATCTGATGGGTGGAGTAGGCCAAGTGTTTCGTCTGCAATACGAAGGCAATCGCGAGGTGGAGTTTCAAGTCGCAGGCTTGTTGGCCGGCAGCGTGTTGCAGGGCAGTCTGATGATTTCGGAGGACCATTTCCGCGCTGCGTTCCCCGACATCGCCGGCTACCGCTATTTCTTTGTCCAAGCTCCTGCGGAGCGCCGCGAGGCAATCGCGGCTGTCCTCGAAAACGGCATCGGCGATCAGGGACTCGATGTCCGAAACTCGACCGATGTGCTCACCGACCTGCTCGCCGTACAGAACACGTACCTCAGCACCTTTCAAAGCCTGGGTGCGCTCGGCTTGCTTCTGGGCACGTTCGGACTCGCCACCGTCCAGCTGCGCAACGTCTGGGAGCGGACGGCGGAGTTGGCCGTCCTGCGAGCCGCGGGATTTTCGCAATCGCGCATTTCGCTTTTGATCGGGCTCGAGCATTCCCTGCTGCTGCTTGGCGGCGTAAGCACCGGCGTATTCGCCGCCGTGATCGCCGTTTTCCCCCACGCGCTCGCCGGTGGCGCTTCTCCGCCTTGGCGCGATCTCTGCCTGATGATCGGCACGATTATTCTCGTCGGCCTGATCACCGGTCGCATCGCCGTGCGGTCGGCCTTCCGGTTGCCTTTGGTCGCAGCACTCCGCGCTGAATAGCGCTCCGCACCGAATAGCAATCTGCGCCGAATGGCAACTTGTGACGATGCATAACGCCGTGTTGCGGAGGATGGCGCTTACTGGCTATCTGCGATCTGCGATCGCGAGGCATCCACTCGCGACAGGAAGCACGGGGGGGGGCCGAACCCTTGACTTGCCACAGCCTGCAAGTCGAGAATGAAAAGACCTCCCTGGAACCCATACGATGAGCCCGCCCGTGCGATGGATTTGTTTGGTTGCCCTGCTTGTGATTGGCTCCGCATCCGTCCGCGCAGAGGAGCCTTCGGCGTCGCCGGCGTTTTCCCGCGAACAGCTTGACCAATTTGAGAAGCAGGTACGGCCGATTCTGGTCGAGTCCTGCCAGCCATGTCATGGTGCGCAAAAGCAGGAGGCCGGCTTACGCCTGGATACGCGAGCCCACCTGCTGCGGGGCAGCGACAGCGGGCCCGTATTCCTTCCGAAATCGCCTCAGGACAGCCTTCTGCTCCAAGCGGTCCGTCGTTCGGGCGACCTGAAAATGCCGCCGGAAAAGCCCCTCAGCGAGGAGCAAATCGGACATCTCTCGCACTGGCTCGAAGGGGGTGCCGCATGGCCCGACGGCGAACCGGCCGACGCGAAGTCGCAAGGGCCGCATTGGGCGTTTCAACCTCGACAGTTCGCAGCACCTCCACGACTCGACTCCGATTGGCCAAACAACGACATCGACAGTTGGATCGGACATCGTTTGCAAGCGGCAAAACTGCGGCCCTCCCCGCCAGCGTCGGCAAGCAACTTGATCCGTCGCCTGTCGTTCGACCTTACCGGATTGCCGCCGACGCCCGACGAAGTGGAACGATTCGAATCGGATGCGGAGCCGGACGCTTACGAGCGTCTTGCCGATCGCCTGTTGGCCTCACCCTCGTTCGGCGAACGTTGGGCCCGCCATTGGCTCGACGTCGCCCGCTATGCCGATAACAAGGGGTACGTCTTCTTTGAGGAGCGAACCTTTCCCTGGGCCTACGTGTATCGCGACTACGTCATCGATGCATGGAATCGGGACCTGCCTTACGATCGCTTTGTGTTGGAGCAATTGGCCGGCGATTTGATGGAGTCCGATCCGAATCAACGCCCGCTCGCGGCGATGGGCTTCCTGACGCTCGGCGCCCACTTCATGAACAACGTACACGACATTACCGACGATCGCATCGACGTGATCTCACGCGGATTGATGGGGCTGACGGTGACCTGCGCGCGGTGTCACGACCATAAATATGATCCGGTGACGCAAGCCGATTATTATGCGATCTACGGCGTGCTGCGGAGCTGCGAAGAGCCGCTGGTCGCTCCTGTCGCGGGCCAGCCACCTGCTACAGAAGAGTATGCGAAATTCACCGCGGAGCTTGCGACGCGCGAGGGCAAACTGAATGAATTCGTTCAACGAAAACACCGCGAACTTGTCGATGGTGGCCGGACTCGCATCACCGAGTACCTGATGGCCGTTTACGCTCAGAGGAATCAACCGGCAACCGATGATTTCATGTTGATTGCCGACACGGCCGACGTGAATCCCGCCATGATCAAGCGATGGCGCAGTGCACTGGAAAAAGCTGCCCGCGTGCAGGATCCGGTCTGGATCGCATGGCATCGATTGGCGGCAGTAGAAGACGGTAAACTCGCCGAGGCCTCGCCGGAAATCATCAAGCACTTGCTTGCCGCCGCTCCGGAGACGATCCACCCGCGCGTGCGCCAGTGGCTGGAGACCCATCCCGCCCTTGCCGAAATGAAGCAACTGGCGACGATGTATGGCGAGATGTTCGCTGCGATCGACAAGCAGTGGAAGGAGTCGGTGGCGGCTGCCACCACCGCCGGGTCCGCGATGCCGGCCGCTTTCGAGAACCGCGATGAGGAACAGTTGCGACGCTGGCTCTATGGCCCTTCCGCACCCCCGGATGTCCCGCCAGTTTTTGGCTGGGGATTTCTCGACCTGCTGCCGGACCGCGCTTCGCAAGGCGAATATCAAAAGCTGCTGAAAGAGGTCGAGCAATGGCTGATGACGGGCGCCGGCGCTCCGCCGCGGACGACGCCCCTGGTCGATGCGGCAACGATGTACGAACCTCGCATCTTTCTCCGTGGCAATCCGCTGAAGTTGGGCGACGCCGTTCCGCGCCGCTTCCTTACGCTGTTCAAACCGGATCAAAAACCCTTTACTCAAGGCAGCGGACGACGTGAACTTGCGCAGGAAATCACGCGATCCGACAATCCGCTCACCGCCCGTGTGCTGGTGAATCGCCTTTGGCACTGGCACTTCGGACAGGGACTCGTCCGCACCCCGAGCGACTTTGGACTGCGGAGTCAGCCGCCTTCGCATC
The DNA here is from genome assembly GCA_046045565.1 of Planctomycetota bacterium. Lineage (GTDB taxonomy): Bacteria > Planctomycetota > Planctomycetia > Pirellulales > Pirellulaceae > VGZA01. The sequence goes on from JBJOLO010000473.1 coordinate 3,703, forward strand.
CCGAATTGCTCGACGGCCTTGCCGAACGATTTGTTTCGGCGAGCGGATGGTCCATGAAGTCGTTGCATCGCCGCATGGTGCTTTCGGCGACCTATCGGCAGGCGAGCACCGATCGCGATGAGAGCCTGGCAACCGACCCTGAAAATCGCTTGTTGTGGCGGATGAATGCCCGCCGACTGGAATTTGAAGGGTTTCGCGACGCGATGCTGACCGCAGCCGATTCGCTGGACCGTCGCATCGGCGGGCCACCCTTGCAATTGCTGGGCGATGCCGTGGTACCGCGACGAACCCTCTACGGATTCATCGATCGCATGGATGTGGCGCCGCTGTTAACCACCTTTGATTTTCCGAACCCGTCGGTTTCCAGTCCGCTGCGGGAATCGACGACGGTCGCGCCTCAGTCGCTGTACCTCATGAACCATGGATTCATTTTCGAGATCGCCAGCCGCATCGCTCGTCGGGCCGATCTTCCGGCAACGCTCGACGCACGCTGCGAGCAACTCTTTCGCATCGTGCTTTCGCGCCCGCCCTCACAAACAGAACGCAACACGGCGCTGGCCTACCTGGGCGCACAACCGGACGAGCATCGCTGGGCCCAGTTGGTGCAGACGCTTCTGATTGCCAACGAGTTTCTGTTTATCGATTGAAGTCATCGTTGGCTTCGCGTTCGGGCCCTTCGATGAAAACATCAAGCTGCTGACCGACAAAGAACGGTTCACGTTCGGTTTGCAGGTGATAGATCACTTGCAACACACGCGTGTCAACGCGTTCGGTGTTGAGACCGGTCAGCGACTTTTTCGGGACGACGTAGGGCTCGATCCGAACAAATTCCAGATCAAAGTTTCGGCCGGGATGGCCTTTCAGGGTCGCTCGCGCGGTCGCACCGGGCCGAAAACGCGGAATGTCATATTC
>JBJOLO010000474.1:0-5510 GCA_046045565.1 Planctomycetota bacterium
AGCGGGCCAAAATGCATCGTCGGCCAGAATGCTTGCGAGCGGGCTGGCTTGAAATGTGATGGTGTCGCCAGACATTCGTTGGCTCTCGTTGTGCGCGATCAACAGACTGCTGAAGTCTAGGACAGGAATTGCGACAACGCGTCGCCAACCACCTTCCGCCTTCGCATGACATCTCGTTATCCGCTCAACCCGCACAATCGCTCCACGCCACTCAGCGTTTCGCAATTCTCCCGTGCCCCCCTACAAGATGGAATTTGCGCACTAAGCTTTATCGAGTCGTAGTGCGGCAGTTCCGCGGTAGGGAGTTCGTTCTTTGCCCTCAATAATGGTGCACGGCTGCGATGCACTCGATTTGGCTGAAATCGGATATTCGACCGCAGTAATCGGTTACCAACGACGCCTTTTCAGATCACGGGAATACGCATGACGGTTCCTAGCAACACCAACAACTTCGCCTTTGTTGAAAATGCTGCGCCGATTCGCAGTTCCGCCCCGTTGCGCAATTCAGGGTTGGGCGGCAAGACCGCCGGCACGAATTCGATCTGGTTCCTCACCGGCCAAGTATCTGATCGCGAGTCGGTTCGTCATATCCCTATTCACTCGTCGCCATTCCGCATTGGACGACGATCCGATCTCGCGTTGTCGATCCCGTGCTCGACCGTTTCCAGCGTCCACGCCGAGTTCGTCGACATGGGCGATCACTTGGTATTACGCGATCTGCGCAGCACGAATGGCACCTATGTGAATGGCGAACGCGTTCGTGGCGAGTGCGTTTTGCAACCGGAAGACCTTATTCTGTTCGCGGATGTGCCGTTTCGAGTTCGCAAGCAGTCGGCAGTGACGGGCGAGCACACGGTGCAGGAAAACCTCTGCGACCATGCACTCGCACTCGTTCAGTTCGACCGTCTGATGTCCACGCGAAGTGTGATCCCTTTCTTTCAGCCGATCATATCGATGCAATCCCGCGAGACGGTCGCGTATGAAGTGCTGGGGCGCAGCGAGGTCTTTGGCTTGGAAACCCCGTCGGCCATGTTTCGCGCTGCGGCTCAACTCGACCTGGAGGTGGATCTCAGTCGGATGTTTCGCTGGGAAAGCGTGCTGGCCACTGCTCCCCTCGACACGCCGCCGCACCTCTATATGAACACGCATCCAAATGAACTGAATCGTCCCGGCTTGCTAGAAGCGATGCAGGCGATCCGCGAGATGAGTCCTCGACAACCCTTGACCCTGGAGATTCATGAAGCCGCGGTCACGGACGTCGACAACATGAACGAATTGCATGCCAGGTTGACTGACCTTGAAATCGGACTTGCATACGACGATTTCGGAGCCGGCCAGAATCGACTGCTCGAGCTTCTCGAGGTTCGACCGGACTGCCTCAAGTTTGACATGTCGCTGATCCGCGATATCCATCTCGCCTCGGCACCGCGGCAATCGATGGTGCGGGCCTTGGTGAAAATGGTGGAAGAACTGGGCATTATCCCGCTTGCGGAAGGAATCGAATCCGAGGCGGAAGGTGCCACCTGCCTCGAATTGGGCTTCCGATTAGCGCAGGGCTTCTATTACGGTCGCCCGGCGTCTGCCTATCGGAGTGGTTTCTGCGAACAGCCTGACGAATCGGCAGATTAACTTGAGCTGCAGCTCTCACAACGGCGCGCAGCGACGGTGGGCAGGCACTGCATTCAACCATTGCGGGCAGCCGCTTAGAGCGTCTTGAGGAACTCGATGAGGTCTTTCAACTCATCGGGGCTCAGTTCGCCTTTGCCGGTGACCTGTTTGGGATTATGGTCACCCGTAAGCACTTCCTCCAGCGATTTAGCGCGGCCGTCGTGCAACAGTCGCACTTTTCGAAACACGCCGACCAGAGAGGGCGTGTTGAAGCCTTGATATTTGTCTTTAGCAGACCCTAAACCGACATCATGGATTTGCTGGTCGGTATATCGGGGACCGGCGTGGCAGACGGCGCAACCGGCCTTCTCACTTTGAAACGCTTCGCGGCCTCGCACGACCGCCGGGTTTTCCGCTTCCCCATCCGCGGGCCGAAAAGGATTGGGCGGCGACTCTAATTGGGTCAGATACGCCAGCAAGGCATCGACGTCGTCATCCGTGGGTTCGGGGCCGAGCATGGTTGTCGTCAGTGAGTGCCGCAACGAGTCGGGCAGACTTTTTTGCCAACCATGCCACGTCCATGGTCCGGTTTCCGCGAGATGAAATAGCGGCAACACGGTCTTGAAGGTGTTCGGTGAACCGTCATTCATCGTATCCATTCGCACCGCATTGGTTCCGCCGTCGTAATGGCAGGAGTGACAACTGTACCATTGGTCGAGGCTGCGTTTGCCGTCATGAAAAATAGCCTCCCCGCGACGAGCGAGAGACGGCTCCGCTGCACCACCCAGGGCCAACGACCGAACAACCTTCCGCTCCTCAAGATCCACCACCTGCACCGAATTCTCGAGGTAGTTCGCTACGTAGACCTGATTCGCGTTGCGACTTGCGCGAAGCCCCATCGGCCGTCCCCCGACTGGGATGCGAACAAAGCGTCCGGGATTATTCAGCAACGATGGATCGATATGATCGCCGATGCCGTATTCCCGCCAGGGCAGATGCTGTTGGTCATACACCAGTAATTCATGCGTGCCCGAGGCCGAGACAACCAGACGGCGCTGATCGGAGGTGAAACTGATTCCAAAAACATCGGCGACCGCCGTTCCCGGTTGATCGAGCGCCACGGCTTCGCGTCGTGCCGGTCCATCCCATTGCACCCGCGCCAAGCGACTTGCGACCACCCAACCAAGCCGAATGAGCCCCGGAGTGATCGCATTGTTGCCGTACAACGTCCACGGATGCACGATCGTTTTTCCATCGGGCGAGTTCACCATGTGTCCGATATTGAGCGCGTAGAACCGTTCCCGAAAGGCAACCTCAAATGTACCTACGTCCACCACAGCCACGCCCAGGTCACCGCTGGTGCCGACCGCCAGTTTCCTGCCGTCCTGCGACAACGTGAGATATCGAGGCCATCGTCCAACTTCGACTCGCCGTCGCACCTCGCCCGATTGCAGATCCAGTTCCACCACCTGTCCCGCTGCCGCGAGCGCCACATACGCATGCGATCCCGTCGCGGAAATCGCAATGCCATGCGGTTCGAATCCTAGTTTCATCACGCGTTCGATCGAAAGCTTATCCTGCTCGACCTTGCATTGCGTCACCCGACCATCATAGGCGGTCGAAATCAACAGCGTCTTTTCATCCGGGTGCAAAACAAGGGCAACCGGATGTCGCCCCACCGACTTTTCATCGAGCACCTTCCCGTCGGCAATTCGAACCAGCGACAGCGAATCGGCCGTCTGATTCGCGGTGGCCAACCATGCTTCATCCGGTCCGATCACCAAATCGACCGGAGACCGATCCGCGTGCTGCGGAATCGTTGCATGCCTTGCCGCGTCGGCAGATCCCTTCCCCTGTGCACTTGCAGCCTGTGCACTTGCGGTTTGTGCGTCGGCAGCGACAGGTCGCAGCAGAAACATGGTGGCCAGCACGAGCATGACCCGCACTCGATCTCGTCCCGTTCCTGCACTCGCCATGTCGTCGAACTCCCGCGCTATTCTTGTCACACTGAACTCATGTCTTACAACGCGCCTATCGCGCTCGTGCGCTCATCATACCGTGCCGATGGAGCTCGATTCTACGAAGCCTCTTCCTGAGCGGAAAAGGTTCCGATCACGCTGCCCTTCACCACGGTGAACGACAGCATTCCCGAATCGATCGTGACGGACGGTAGAAGTAAGCGATCAATCTGTTCCACGATGGTGGCGACTTGATCTTTGCCCGCATACTGTTTGTCGAGAATGATTAGCGTTCCCGCGACCGTACCATCGTCCAGGTAATGCAGTTCGAGTGCCGCATCGTCCCCATTCCCATCGATATGCAGCAGGTATCGTTCCGACGAACTGGTGCGTAACGCACGCGTAAATTGGATTTTCACGACTGAATGCTCCCGGGTGGTAATTCCATGGAAATGATGCTGTAAGGATCGATTCGTGCATCCTCGACGTTCGTCGATCACCAGGGCGATCGATGCGACCGGATCTGCCAATAACTGCCGATGCCGAACGCGGCATCCCTTTGTCTGCGTTTGGCCTTTATAAACCGGATGCGGAGGCCGGAACTGCGTGGCAAATGGGCTCTACTCTTCAGCCGATTCCGCTGATTTCTTTTTTCCGCTGCCGTGCGACTTTTGGTACCGCAGGCCCGTGCCGGGGATACTGACGGACGAATACTTTCGACCTTTCGAATTGACACCGGTGCGAAATCCAGCGAGGCCGAAGGAGTAGGAAATCCCCGACTTGCTGAAGTTGATTCGGAAAGGACCGAGACTGATCGAACGACGAAACGACCATCCCATCGTTTGCACTCCGCAGAAGGGCTTGGGTAGGAGACAAGCGGCACCGCTCAAGGGGTTCCGTACGTGGCACAACGTGCAATGGCCCGCTCTCCGCGGCATTCCCGTCTGCTGACCAAATTCAACCGGATGCCACATCCGAGTCCACCTTGCAGGCCAGGATAGGCCACCGTGATTCATTCGTCAATCAAGCGGCCGGTTGATGCGGCTCGATGACTTTCGCAGGGTGCCGGCGTATTTGAAAAGCAAGCCGCACAGAATCAGCCCTCCCCCTGCGATGGTCCACCACGCGGGGCGAATTCCCCAGGCGACCAGCACCCACAGGGGCATCAGCAACGGTTCCAGCAGCCCAATACCTGACGCTTCGTGGCCGGGGATTTCGCGCAAACCTCGAGCGAACAGCACATACGGCAAGCCCATCTGAAACATGCCGAAAGCCGCCACAACGGTCCACTGGAACGGGTCGGTCGGCCATGGTCCGCTGCGCAAAACAAGCGGCCCGAGAATGACTGCGGTACCCAGATGATTCAGCCCGACGAGCCATGCGCTGTCGAAGTCGCGCAGTTGTCGCAACGAGAGTACGACTCCGGCGTAGAAGACTCCCGAGGCAATGCCATACAGCACGGGACGGATCCCCGCTTTGGCAGTCGCCTTCCGACCTCCGGCATTCGCAGACTGCTTGCGGTCTTCGCTTTCCATCCCGGCCAAGGATCGGCCACCCGTACTCACCTCGATCACTCCCCGTTGCTCGGCCTGTTGCTGCTCAGTCAACGCTTGCTCTGCCTGCTGGTGCCCTGCCTGCTGGTGCTCTGCCTGCTGCTGCTCAGCCTGCTGTTGCTCTGCGCGCCACTCGCAGACCAGGATCAGGCCAATGCCGACGACACAACAGGCCAACAACAGCCAATCGCGTCCGTCGGCCTTTTCCCCCAGGCAAAACACGCCGACCAGCAGGACCCAGATTGGCGAAGTCGCTTGCATCCAGATTGCATTGGCAGGCGAGCCCTCCACCAGCGCGGTGATGTAGGTGTAGTTCATAATCACGAACGTGAGCACGGTGGGGATCAGTTTCCAGGACCATCGCGGCTGGCGCACCATCGGCAACAAGATG
>JBJOLO010000476.1:0-11104 GCA_046045565.1 Planctomycetota bacterium
TGACGCGTTCGGCGTGCTAACGCGGGGGCGGGACGCTCGGGCGATCGTGCGAGCAGATACCGCCACCCTTGTCGCTGAATCGTCGTTTGCAGCAGAGGGATTTGCGAGGCGACTTGTTGTATCGCGAGTTCAAGTTGCTGCGGGTCGAGTTTGCCGGCGAGTAGCAGGGCGCGTGTCATGATCAGCGCCGAAGCTTGATTTCCGGCGTGCAGCAACTGTTCGAAGAATTCGAGCGGCCGATGGTTCACGGGATCGGGACGAGGCTTCACTGACGCCGGGTTTCTCGGACGCATGATGTTGGCTCGAGGCGAACGTCGGAGAGTGATCTTGGCATCGTTAGCGAAAAGTTAACCGATTGCGGCAGGCTGCCAGACCAGGATTTCACCCTTGCCGGGGACGGAGAGATCACCCGAGTAAAGCTGGTATCGGCCGTCGGTTTCGGCGTAGGGCAACTGCACGCCGAATTGCCGCAGGTGGCGGGCGAGCAAGGTGACGAAGCCGGGGTTGTAATCGGCGGCGTGGGCGAAGGTGGGCATCAAGTGCAGCGGCTTAAGGGAGAGGATGGTGCCGCGATTCATCCAGGCCCCCGTGCGGATTTCCGCACCGCTCAGCAGCACAATGGTGCCGCCCTTCATCTGCAGGCCGGTGAAATCTTTTGCGGGTCCGCCGAGCACGATCGTGCCGCGTCGCATCCGCATGCCGACTTCGAGCCCCGCAGAGCCGTCGATGATGATGGTGCCGTTCCGCATGCCTCGGAGCGCTCCACGGTAGGCGGCACCGATCTGGCCGCCCGCGTTGCCGTGTACGCGAATCACCCCGCCGCTCATTTCCGCGCCAACCCAGTCGCTCGCATCGCCATGCACTTCGATCAACCCGCCTCGCATGTAAGCACCGAGGTGCATTCCGGCTTTGCCATGAATGGTTATGCTGCCTTGGGACATCGCCCGGCCGATCCACCGCACCTTCCGCAAATCGCCGTGCAGGACCATGTCGCCGCTGCGCTCGCCCTCGACATCGAAGAATTCGCCGAGCGGCAATTGGCGTTTGCCGTGGTAGACCGTCAGGGCACGAATCTCGGCGTTCGACAGTTCCGCCAGAGTATCGGGGCAAAGTACTTCGGCCTCGAGCGGCACGACGGGCTCACGTGTTAATCGTAGGGTGATAGGCATGGCGGGCGGCAAGCTAGTTTGCGGGTTTGCAGGTTTGAATGCTCGGGTGCTCCAGTCGCTCGATTTCGACCGGATAATTTTCAAACGACATCGTGTAACGGTCTTCGAACAGAGGCCGCATGAATTCTTCGGTGCCGGGATCGTAAGACGGCTTGGCGATGTATTCGCGCCCGTGCGGCGTCTCGCGAATATCACCGTCTTCAATGACGACCTCGCCGCCTTTAATCACGTACCGCGGATGGCCGAACATCTTTTCCACGTTGTCATCGGCTTCGTAAATCACCAGGTCGGCGTCGCAGCCGACAGCAAGGCTGCCCTTGTTTTTCAGGCCCAGTGCCCTGGCCGGTCCAGCCGACATGGCGGCCGCAATTTCATACAGCGTGTACTCGCGATCAATCTCCGGCAACGTGATTTTCTTCTTGATCGCATCGGGCAGCCTGGCGAGACATTCCTTCCGGAAATCGGCGCACATCAGCAATTTGATGATCTCGGGATAACGCCAGAAGCATCCGCCGTTGGGATGATCTGTGGAGAGGAACACTTGGAATGGATCGCGTATGAGCAGCAGCAATTCCAGTCCCGTGGCCCATTGCACGGCATTGACCAGATTGCTGGGCCGGTAGGTGTAGGGCACGATGCCGCAGCCCGTCTCGTTTTCGACGTCCAGATTCCCCCATTTGCGTCCGGTGAGTTTATAGAGCAAGTGTTGCCAGGGTCCGTCGGCCGTGATGGTGACGGTATCGCCGAATAGCACAGCCCCGGCATCGGTGGTGAGGTTGGGGTGGGAATTGAAATAATCAGCAAGTTGCTTGGATGCAGAACACATCGTGTCCCAGCCATCGCCGCCGTAGGCGTGATACTGCGAGTGGGCGATGTGCGCGCGGCGACCATCGAGGTGCTGAAGCGTATCGAGCGTGGTGGCGATGTTACCGGGGGCGCCCAAGTTGTTGCAATGCAAATGCAGCGGGTGCGGCAAGCCGAGTTCATCGCAGATCCGAGCGAGGTTGCCAATGATGTCGCCCGGAGTCAGGCGATGGTAGCCGGCGATGGGCGAGTTCAGTTGTTTGGCGTCGTGGCCCCATTTCCAAGCGGCGACACCGCCCGGATTCACCGCCTTGATGCCGTACGACTTCGCTGCCCAAACATACCAGGCGACGACATTGCGAGCCCGTTCGTATTCGCCGTCTTCGAGCTGGTCGAGCAGAATTTCGTTGTTGCCCATCAGCGTGAGCGTCGATTTGTCGACGATCGGAATGTCGCTCAATTCCTCGTGCGTATGCCGCGCCGAGAGTACCGGCACCGCAGCTTCGTTGACGGTGGTCCAGCCCATTCCGGCGTAGAGATAGCCGGTGGCGAACGTCGTGGGTGCCATGCCGCCGAGTCCGCTGCGGCGGGATTTGGTACGAATGAAGGCCTGCGTGCGGCGATGGTCCTCAGGCGTCATGGCGCGAGCAAAATTGATCGCTCCGCCGGCGACGTGGGTGTGCACGTCCACGCCACCTGGAAAAACAATCATCCCCGTCGCATCAATCGTGCGTCCCCCCGACACCGTTTCCACGAACTTGCCGTGGTCGTCAATGCACAGGTCTTGGATTGCGCCGTCGATGCCGTTGGCCGGATCGTAGATTTTGCCGCCCGAGATTCTCAGCATGAATCATTCCTTCGTCCGTGATCACTTCGGTTTGCACCGACTCCTAAACTTGCACGGTGAGCATTTGCGGTTGGCTGCCCTCGGGGAGCCAGAACGGTTTCTTGTCGATCGCTTCGTTGATCCGCCGCACCACTTCTTCGTCCGACGGGTAGGGCGACTTGAGTGCCGGCTTGAGCGGCATCGGGATTTCATCCATGCGATAGGCCGTGCCCGGTGCGGCGATTCCCTGCGGAGCGGTCGTGATGTGGACGCGGGCCAATTTGCTGGTGTGCGTCACATGCGGGTCAAGCACGATGGTCGGGATGCGCTTCAGGTGATCGATCGCCGGTTGCGGCATGGTGCCGCCCGGATCGGCGCCGATGATGAATGCGGCGTCGCAGTCGCCGCGAACGAGCACATCGACGGTCGAGAATTCGCCCGGGTTGTAGCGCGGGTAGCCTCGATTAAACGTGATGCCGAACGGGTAGCCTGTCTGCCAACGCATGATCACGTCTGCACCGGTTACGTTACCGTGCCCGCGCATCGGCATCGCTACGAATTTCGTAAACGCGTTCATCTCGGCGGCAAGCGTCAAGAGCGCGGCACTGTTCATATGCTTGCCGCGCGTCATCGACAGCCCCATGCCGAAAAACATGCAGCCGAACTTGGCCGCTTTCATGCGCTGCACCAGATCGTCCAGGGCCTCGCGGGTCAGGCCCGTCTCGGCAATCTGCGCGTCGCCAACCGCCTGCCCCTTGATCATGGCGCGGAGGATCGTGATCAGTTCGAAGTCCTTGCCGGGCCGGACCTGCAGAAAAATGTCCGCCGCCTTCGCGCTCTTCGTTTCGCGAATGTCGACCAGCACCATCGTGCGGTCCTTGCGACCACGCGGCAGGAACTTGCTCTTCTGCATGATCGTGTACTTCGTGAAGTGCCGCGGATGGCACTCGGCCGGATTCCCGCCCCAATACACGATGAAGTCGGCTCGCTGCTTCACTTCACCCAACGTGCATGTAACCTTGCCACCCAACTGGGCGGCGATCTCCGTCGGGCCGTGTCACAACGAAGTGTGACTGTCGAGCAGACCGCCGAGCCGATCGGCCAGGGCGACGCATTCCTTCTGAGCCTCGCACGTGGTGTTGCTCATCCCGTACACCAGCGGCATATCAGCGGCATGCAGCAGCGTCGCCGCCGCTTCGATCGCTTCATCGACCGTCGCTTCACGACCGTCGATCAACGCCGCGGGATATTTCTTCTCCGCCGTGTGATGAGTAAACCAGGCAGTGCCGAGTACACATGCTTTTTTCGCATCGTGGATTCGCACACCGTCGTGGTGCAGTTGAATGTCGTCGCAGACGCAGCCACAAAACGTACACGTAGCGTTATTGATGACCTCAAGGCTCATAAGAAATACCGTCAGACGCGGTTGGCGACCGCGCGTCATTGTCGCCTTCGGCGGTCGGCTCCAGTGGGCAACGTTGTTGCCGGCAGTTTGCCTGGAGCTCGCCCGTTCAAGGCGAGGCCTACTCAGCAGTGCTGTCGTCCGAACCGGACTGGGCTGTGTTGTCGTCCGAACCGGACTGGGCTGTGTTGTCGTCCGAACCGGACGATGGAACGGTAAACGTTCACCCCAGGGCTCGCCCGATACAGCTGCCGCGAACCCGGCGGGGCATGTACCGCCCCTTATCGACTTCGGTCCACGCCGCAACCTCGCCCGATCGTTCGATCCCCTCCGCCGCCTCGAATTGGAAGTGAGGGCCGTCCGGGCTACTGAATTTCTCGGTGCTCGATTCCGGGGGAAGGTTCATGTCGAGTTGATTTCAAATGCTAGTTGGTTTTCGGTTGTCCGACTCGTGAACGGCGAGTCTCTAAATCATACACTGTAAATGGCAGTTATTGAGGGATGACCTCAACTTCCCACCCTTTCGACATCGGCATTCCGGTACCGTCCGTATCACCGCCCATTAACTTGCAGGTCGGCGGGCCGTACGCAACAAAGATCATGCCACGGGGGATCTTACCCGCCTCGCAGCGGAAGGTGGCCTCCCCGAAATCGGTCCGGATGATCGCCATCTGACCGGCCGCAAGTCCAATCTCCTTCATGTCTTCGGGATCCATCGTCATCGTCGTCGTCAGCGCCTGATACTCTTCGGAATCTTTTCCGACATTGATCAGTGTCCCCTGTTTGGAGGAACGCGACGCATTGAGGATAAACCGCTTCGATGTCATGAGTTACGACAATCTTTGTGCTAGAGGACTCGACCAACTAATGGTACTTTCTCCAACGGACTGGCTCAATAGTGACCTAGGCGTGAACCGAGCTTGACCGTCGCGCCATGCGTGATCGGCTACACGCCGGAGGTCAGCTGCTGCGGTCAAGGGCTCACGGGTAACGCCTTCGCTGAATTTGCCTTTCGCGACTTGCCTTTCGCGTTAGTTGCCTGCTTATTTCTTCGCTCGCGGAATCCATTACCATATGCGAGTTCGCACGCGAACGTTCAGGGAAAGTTCGATGTCGTGCATCGAAGGGGGGGATCCCCTTTCGCGTCAGTGACATCATGGCGGTGATTTTTTGGCCGGGAGAAATCGATGGCGATTCAGGAATTGAATGACGAACAGATTCGCACTTGGTCGCTCGAGCAAAAAGATCGTTGGTGGTTGGAGAACGTTTACCGGGGCGACATGCCGCAGCTCACATTGCGGTCGGCGCTCACCGGAATGGGGCTCGGCGCAATCCTCTCGCTGACGAATATCTATGTCGGTGCAAAAACCGGTTGGACGTTGGGCGTGGGCATCACGTCGGTGATCCTCGCCTTCGGCATGTTCAAGTTGCTGGCAAGGCTCGGCTTGGCGGAAGAGTTCACCATTCTGGAAAACAACGCGATGCAGTCGATTGCCACGGCCAGTGGCTATATGACATCGCCGCTGATCTCGAGCCTCGCCGCCTACATGATGGTGACGGGGTACATCATTCCGATGTGGCAGTTGATGGCGTGGATTATTGTGCTCGCCATTCTGGGAGTGCTGTTCGCCTTTCCGTTCAAGCGCCGGTTCATCAACGACGAGCAGCAGCCATTTCCCGAAGGACGCGCTGCCGGCATTGTGATGGATTCGTTGCACACCGGCGGCGCAGCCGCGGGCGTGCTGAAGGCGAAACTACTGGTTGGTTTCAGCGGCATCGCAGGCCTTGTGAAACTGTTGCAGAGCGAATCGATCACTCAGTACCTGAAGGTCGGTAGCTTCAAGCTGCATGTGCCGGAGTTTCTCGACGAGTGGCTTTACAAAATCACCGGGACGCCCTCGATCATGGGGACACCGGTGACGAGTCTCACGATGCGTCCGGAACTGGATTTGCCGATGGTGGGAGCCGGCGGATTGATGGGCATTCGAACCGGTTCGTCGATTCTTTTGGGGGCCATCATCAATTACGCGATCCTGGCACCGATCATGATCGCACAGCACGACATCGTACCGAATGCCAAAGGCACGATTGGCTTTCGCGAGATCACGTTCTGGTCGCTGTGGTGCGGGGTCGCGACAATGACCGTCGCATCGCTCGTCGCCTTCTTCAGCAAGCCGAAGGTGTTGCTCGCCGCCTTTGGCAAGATGGCCACCGCACTCAAGCCGCGTAGCGGTGATGCCCAGGGTCAAACGGATGTTCTGGCACACATCGAACTGCCGTTGCGCGTCTCGGTCATTGGCGTGCCGGTGATCGGTGTGCTCGTCGCGTTCATGGCAAAATCGTTCTTCGGAATCGATTACTGGCTGTCGGTGGTGGCGTTGGCGCTGGTGTTCGTCTTCTGCCTCATTGCCATCAATTCCACAGGGCTCACGTCGATTACGCCAATTGGCGCGATGGGCAAGTTGACGCAGTTGACCTTCGGAGCATTGGCACCGGGAAACAAAGAAGTCAATTTGATGACGGCGGGCATAACGGGCGAGGTCGCCAGTCACGCAGCGAATCTGTTGCAGGATATCAAACCCGGCTACTTGCTCGGGGCGAAGCCGCGCCAACAGGCGATCGGCCACCTGCTCGGCATCTTCGCGGGCGCTATTCTCTCGATTCCCGTGTTTTATCTCGTGTTCCTGAAGTTGCCGGCCAGTCAGTTGTTCGCCACCGAACTCTCCGTGCCGTATGCCGTCGATGACAAGTATCCGATGCCGGGAGCAACGGTCTGGAAGGCAGTGGCCGATGTCTTGGCCGAGGGCATCCACAAGATCAAGCCGACCGCTCAGTTCGCAGCGCTCGCCGGCATCCTGGTCGGAATTGTCCTCGAGGTGACTCGAATCGTCTCCCGCAACCGGTTCCCGCTGTCGCCCGTGGCGATTGGACTCGGCTTTATCATTCCGTTCCACACCTGCCTTTCGATGTTTGCCGGCACCTTCCTGTTCTGGTGCCTGGAGCGAATCTTCTGGCGGAAGGAATCACGTGGCAATGAGGTGTTTGTGCAGAACCAGGAACCGATTTGTGCAGGGCTGATCGCGGGCGGTGCGCTGATGGGCATTGTCGTCGCCATCGCCGACCTATTTTTGCCCGCCGCGCATTAGGTAACGAAGCATGGGGAGCAACCAGATGAATCGCGAGGATTCCACGCCTGTTCCGCCGATGAATCCGTATCAGCCCGGTGATCCGAACTTGGGGCAGGGCACCGAAGCAAAGGCCTCTGCCGACCGCGCAGCATATAACATCGTGTCCGATACGGTGGTCGGTGTGAACGTGCGCGGTCGCGACAACCTGTTCCAGGCGATTTTTATCCTGGTCTCCGCCCTGCTTGGCGCGGCGATCGGCGCTAGGTTGAAGTGGTTTAACAAAGAATGGGACGCGCCCGTGCTGGTCGGCGCGCTAGCCGGTCTGTTGGCGGGTCTCGTCATCGGTCTGTTTGCCAGCGGCATTGTTCTGATGGTCTACCGCACCATTCGGCATCTACAGGGCAAGCACGATTAGGCGCGAGCCGCCTTCATTTGGCCGCTTCCTGCAGTTTCCATGACGTCAACTGGAAACGCTCGTCTTCCTTCAGCCATTGTCGTACCCACACCACCGCCTGCGCGGTGCGTTCCGCCTCGCCGATCGTTACATGCAGCGTCAATTTGTAATTCACCCCTTGGACCACTTGCGATTGAGCCTCTTGAATCTTGACCAGGCTCAATTTCTTCGCATTGCCAGCCTCCTTCATCACTTTCTGCTCTGCCTTGATTGCATATTGGGCGGCGGAGAGCACGCCTTCGTCTTTCACCGAAGCCTTGGTCCAGCCGCCCGGCACTTGCGCCCGGGCGATGGTGGTCGCGGTCGTTGAAGTCAGATGCGAAGGAGCCGTGATGCCGGTGCAGGCGAGAAGCACGATGGCGACGAGGCGAATTTTCATGGGATTTCGTTCGGGGTGAGAAGTGGAAGGAATTGATTGGGCTTCGCGCCGTACGGTAACGGCGACAAGCGATGCGGTCAAGAATCTTGTGTCGTTGTGGTTACCGATTCGCTATCGCAGTTGCGCTGGCTTCGCGAACTCATCGTCCATGTCATACGGCAATTGCCAGTAGTGTTCGCCTTGCGAGTCGGCGAAGTAGAGTCGCGATTCGCTCTGCGCCTTCGGGTCGCCGTCGGCCCAGAAATAGCAAAACGGATCGCGGCCATTCACCACGCGCCGCACGTAGGCGTGATTGTAGCGGCTGTTTCGAGTGAGTTCGCTGCGCTTCGACCAGTTCTGCCCCGCATCGAGGCTCTCATGGATTGCGATTTCGCCGCCGGTGCCCCACGGCTGCGGGCCGGGTTCGGTCGAACCGATCATCGTCCAACGTTTGTCGTGGATCGTGAGGCTGCCGAAGTCGTAGTTGTGGTCGGACCGGCAGATCACCTGCGTTCGCCACATCGATCCGGTCCACGCACAGACCGTCCACTCGCGCGGATCGCCGTCCGGACCGGGCTCGTGGTGAGCGGACGTCAGGTAGAGCAACACGGGTCGTGCCTCGGCGTCGAATTGCAGGTCCATGGTGTACATCAACCGGTTTTGCTTCGCGTAATCGATCACACGCGCGGGGTTGTCGATGTCCGTGAGCGGCAGAGTCAACGGTTTTCCATCGACGGTGGTCCAGGTCTGTCCGCCGTCGGCGGTTTCCACGTAGTAGAGATCGGTTCGACGATCGACGTTGCCGCCGGGGTGTCGGTTAAAGAAGCTGCCGACTTTGCCGTCGTGTGCGGCGCTGACTTGATAATGCCCGCCGATCCCCGCCAGTTTTTGTGCGGGGTTCCAGCGCATTCCATCGGTGCTGGTTTCAAAATACAGTTCGCGGCCGCGTGTGTACTTGGTGAACAGATGCAGGAAGCCCCGACCCGAGATGAACCACGGTTGAGGATAAGTGAGTTCATCCTTGCGAACCTGTTCGAAGGAGGCGCAGTCATACGGGCGAGTGCTGCGATACACGAATCCCGGACGAGACCGGCCTCGGCCGCTGACAAACACCCAAAGGTGTCCCCGATCGTCAATTGCCAGACTGGGATTGTCGTGAGGATCGTTCACACCTTCCTTGTCGTGAACGATCGTTGGTCGTGGCACGCTGCGCGACTCATGGTCGTAGCACGAAGCCATGATCAACAGATGCCGCTGTGCCTTTCGCGTCCCGCCATAAACGAAGAACGTTTTCTTCGTCTGCGGCGCATAGATCGCGACGGGAACATGGTTGGCGGTGTAGGTGCCAAGTCCACCGGAGTATTTATCGCCATAGGGAGAGAATTGCCCGAGCGTGAACCAGATACCGCGATAGCCATCGGCGGTTGGTGAAGACCCAGGTTGCGCGCGAAGGGTAGGGACGCACGTGAAGCAACTCAACACGTAGGTTGCTAGGACCCACAGGCACAGCTTGTCGACTTGAGGTCGCGTTGCGGCATCACGTGGCTGCCACGACTTTTTTTCGAAGCATTCCATCAAACGGGCCACTCCGCTTTGCCCTGCAGCGTCGTTGTGATCCGCCAACAAAAAAGCCGTCGACGCAAATTCTTTTGCGGCAACGGCTTGTTGAGGGTGGGCTAGGGGACTTGAACCCCCGACCCCCAGATCCACAATCTGGTGCTCTAACCAACTGAGCTAAGCCCACCATCCAAGAGAAATTTCCCCGGATGTCCAAAGTTTAGTAACGGGGCAGGGGGCGGTCAACGGCCGGCGCTGTTTGCGAAGTGTTGCCAGCCGGAGTGAAATGCGGGGAAGGGCAGCCGGGGAGTGGAAGTTTACGATTTACGTCGGCCTTGCGGGTTGGTGGCCTGCACGGGCGGTTGGGGATTTTTCCATTCGAAACGCTGCGCGCCGTCGACTTCGATATGTTGATCGTGGGGCCGGTACAGGATTTTTCTGGCGATGGCGTCGGGCAGGGTGTTGCTGCGAAGCGGTTTTTTCCAGATCTCCGCCTGGCCGCGGCTGTCGCCCTCCAGCACCAGCAGGTCCTTGGTGCGGACATACGACACGCGTTGACCCCTCGCCCGGTAGTCCCGGCTTTCCACCTCCGCGTTGCCGCTGGCGATCAGTTCCAACCCGTTGCCGTTCCGTTGATTGCCGGAGTCGACGAGCGACAGCTGTTGACACTTGAGTTGCACGCCGGTGGGGCCCAGGCCCTGTGGTGCGCGTGGATCGAGTTCCTCGTTCCAATTCTGTACGGGTCCGAAGATGGCCGTGACGCGATCGGTGAAGTCGACTTGCCGCAAGTTACCGCGCCCGTCGATGGCACGCGCGAATTCGGCTCGCAAATAAACCAGGCGCGAACCGCTGTTCGGTTTCGAAACCGCTCCCGCGATGGGCAACGCGCCGTCATTGTCTGCGGCGGAGTTCGAACCCTCATCGTAGCGGACGGTGCTCAACCAGCCCGGTCCGTCGCCGTGCAGTCGTTGCGGCTGTCGTTCGCGGAACTCGCTGAACGTCAGATTCCTCAACTGAAATTGTTCGACCGACATCTGCCGCTGGTCGAGTGTCGTGCGTCCCTCGATAAAGACGCTGCCGACGAAACCGACACGGTCGATTTCCGGTGTTGGTTGTCCGGAGCCTGCCGCGAATTGCAGTTTGCGCCGCAGGGCGACCTCCATCACATTGCCCATCGCCAGCCAGTCGAACTCTTCGCGATTCTCCTGCCGGATTTTGCCGCGTGCTTGGACATCTTTGGAAAACTGTGCGCGTTGGCCGTCGAAGTCGAGGCGACGGTTCCACGACAAAACCATATCGGGTGGAATCGATTGTTCGATGACGGAGGGATCATCATTTTCATAAAGGATTTCGCCTCGCGGTCTGGCCCGAGGCGGCGGATAGAACGCCATCTGACCTTCGCCGTC
>JBJOLO010000551.1:0-32967 GCA_046045565.1 Planctomycetota bacterium
TAATATATTGCGGCTCTTGTACTTAATGACGGCGGCAATCACTCCCATGAATGACCAAACGGCGGACGACAGTTCCAATCCAGCAGAGGACGTAGGGATCCACGAAGCGTCGCGACGCGCGAAGCTGCAGCGGATCAGCGAATTGGGGGTCGATCCCTGGGGAAGTCGCTTCGACGGACGGACGCTCGTTCGCGATATCCGCGGGCAAGCCGATGCGATTCGCTTCCGCAAGCCTGATGGTTCGGATGTGGCGGTACCGAGCGATCTGCCAAGCGATCCTCAGGCGTTTCGTACCTGGATCGGCCAGCAGGGTCCGGGAGAGATGCATGGTCCCCGTATTCGGGCCGCCGGTCGCGTGATGTTGATCCGCGATACGGGCAAACTGCTGTTCATCGACATTCAGGACTGGACCGGCCGCATCCAGCTTTTCGTCGGCAAAGCACAGGTAGGCGAACACGATTGGGCGTTGGCCGGGAACATGGATCTGGGCGACCTGATCGGCGTCGACGGCGAGCTACGTCGAACGAAGACGGGCGAACTCACCGTTTTCGCATCGAAGCTGCACTTCCACTCCAAGTCGATTTCTCCGCATCCCGAAAAGCACAAAGGTCTGATCGATCCCGAATTGCGACAGCGGATGCGGTATCTCGATTTGATCTATACCGACGGGGTGCTGGAGCGATTTCTCCACCGCACCAAGATCGTTCAATCGATACGAAACACGTTGAACGGACGCGGTTTTTGCGAGATCGAAGGGCCGACGTTGCATTCCATTGCAGGCGGTGCGGCGGCACGTCCGTTTACAACGCACCATAACGCGCTCAACATCCAGCTCTTTATGCGAATCGCGCTCGAGTTGCACCTCAAGCGATTGATGGTGGGCGGAATGGAGCGCGTTTACGAGATGGGGCGGGTCTACCGCAATGAGGGCATCAGCCCACGCCACAATCCCGAATTCACGATGCTCGAAGTCTACGAGGCTTACGGCAACTACGAGACGATGATGGATTTGACCGAGCAGGTCATCGTCAACGCGATCCAGGCGACGGGGCAAGGCTACTGCCTGCCATGGGGCGAATACACGATCGATTTCACGCCGCCATTTCAGCGACGGGCTTACGACGATTTGTTTCAAGAACATACAGGGATTGATCCGAGCAACGCGCGCGCGGTCGCCGAATATGCCGCTCACATCGGTTTCGATGTGAAGGGTAAACACCCGGATGTCGTGAAGAGTTTTGTGTTCGAGGAGCGGGTCGAGGATCAACTCGTCGGTCCCATCTTCGTCGTCGACTACCCGGCCAGCATTTGCCCCCTCACCAAACGCTGCAGCGATCGACCGCACATTGCCGAGCGATTCGAGTTATTCATTCGCGGAATGGAAATCGCCAACGCATACACCGAATTGAATGATCCGGATTTGCAAGAGGAATTGTTCCGCACGCAACTCGAGGGCATCGCGGAAGAGGACTCCATGGCCAAGATGGACATGGATTTTGTGCGGGCCTTAAGGCACGGCATGCCGCCTGCGGGCGGACTGGGGATCGGCATCGACCGCCTGGTGATGCTGCTGACCAATGCACAATCGATTCGCGAAGTGATCCTGTTTCCGCTATTGCGGCCCGAGTAACCCTAGAGTGGACGGGGATCGAGCAACGCTGACGACCACCTACTGACCTCCGCTGCGTCAAGGATGACCGACGCACTGAATTTGCCAAAGGATTGGCTATGTATAAATTGCTGCTCTCGTGGCGCTACCTGCGAACGCGATGGATCGCCGTTGCTTCGATCATCAGTGTCACGCTCGGCGTGGCCACGATGATCATTGTGAACGCCGTCATGGATGGCTTCACGGCCGAAATGTACAACCGCTTGCACGGCATTCTTTCCGACGTCGTGGTGGAAAGTCACAGCCTGTCGGGCATTCCGGATCCAGCGTGGCATCAGCAGCAGATCCTGGAAGTGCTGGGCGACGATATCGTCGGTATGACGGCGGCCGTTCGTGTTCCGGCGATGTTGAACTTTCGCGTGCGTGGCGAGTGGGTGACGCAACAGGTGATGGCGATCGGCATCGACGAGAAGTCCTATGCCGACGTCAGCGACTTCAGCAAGTTTTTGTTGCATCCCGCCAATCGGGAACAGCTCAGTTTTCAGTTGCGGGAAGACGGCTTTGACGAACCGCTGCCGACCTCAGGATGGCAACACCGTCGACTTCGTGTCGGCTACGAACGCGCCTATCGCGAGCAGCTGGAGCAGACGGAGCGGACGCGCGAGGCGCGATTTCGCCGACAGACGTCGCATCGGGTGCCCGAATCATTGAGATTCGACGAACCGGATCGCGTCGCGATGGCGAGTGCGGAGGAGCCGGTTAAGGACACGGTGCCCGGCGAAGTTCCCGATGAAGTACCTGCCGCACCAGTCGCAGCAGCCGACACCGCGGAAGCGTCGCCCCGTTTGCCGCTGGATTCCGAGGCCAGTCCGCCGCTCGCGAGCCCTCCGCTCGCAAGCCCGCCAGTTGCCGCCGGAGTTGCCGATCCTTTTCGCCGCAGTCGCGACGACGACGAGGAACCGCAGCTGGTCTTTGATGAAATGAGCGAACAACACACCGGGATCGTGCTCGGGATTGCCATCGCCAGCGTGCGACATCGCAATCCGGATAACTCGGTGATGAATTACTTCCTGGCTCGACCGGGCGACGACGTGCAGATCACGTTCCCCACGTCCGGGCAACCGCCGAAAGCGGTGACCGGCACCTTCACGATTGTCGATTGCTACCAGAGCAAGATGAGCGAATACGACTCGATGTTCGCGTTTATGCCAATCGAGAAACTGCAGCAGATGCGCGGGATGATCGATCCGGAATCGGGCGTGCCGAGTGTCACTTCGATCCAGCTGAAATTGCGTCCCGGCGTCGATTTGAACGCGGCCCGCGACAAATTGCGGGCCCGATTTCCGACCGATCAGTTTGCGTATCGCATCGAGACTTGGCGGGACTTGCAGGGTCCGCTGTTGGCCGCCGTGCAAATGGAGACGACGATCCTGAACATCCTGCTGTTCTTGATTATCGCCGTGGCCGGCTTCGGCATTCTCGCCACGTTCTTCATGATCGTCGTGGAGAAGACTCGGGATATCGGCATTCTGAAAGCGTTGGGAGCGCCGAGTCAGGGAGTCATGAGCATCTTTCTGAATTACGGCCTGGCGCTGGGTGTGCTGGGATCCGGAATGGGAATGGTGCTGGGATTGCTGTTCGTCACTTTTATCAACGAGATTGCGTCGGTGATTGAATCGATCCTGGGCCAGGAGTTATTCGATCCGACGGTGTATTACTTCCAGAAGATTCCCACGATCATCAATCCACTCATGGTGGTGTGGGTCGTCGCCGGCGCGATTGTGATCGCGGTGTTGGCCAGTGTGTTGCCTTCGTTGCGGGCTGCCCGACTGCATCCGGTCGAGGCGCTGCGGTACGAGTGATCAGGAGCCGAGATCATGGCGAGTCAATTACAAGCATTGGGAAGCGTGCCATCGCTGGCGTTGCGAGCATCGAAGGGATTACCGGAGTCGTCTTCGGCCGCGTTGCTTGGTGCCAACAATCTGTTCAAGAGCTATCGCAAAGGCAGCCACATTGTCCCGGTCTTGAAGGGCGTGGACTTTCAGGTGCGGCCTGCCGAGTTCGTCGCGATTGTCGGGCAAAGCGGTTCGGGCAAGAGCACGCTGTTGCATTTGCTGGGAACCCTGGATGCGCCCGACTCCGGCGAAGTGCACTTCGAAGGCAAACGTATCGACAACCTGCGATATGCCAGTCGTGATCAATTGCGGAACCGTTGTTTCGGTATGATCTTCCAGTCGTATCACCTGCTGCCCGAGCTCAGCACGCTGGAGAACGTGGTCATGCCGCTGATGATCTCCCAGCGGGCGCTGCCGTATTGGTGGAATCGACGCGGCTACTTGGAACGCGCCGCGCACCTGCTTGAACTCGTCGGACTCGGACATCGACTGGCGCACAAGCCGCGCGAATTATCCGGTGGCGAAATGCAACGGGCCGCCATCGCACGCGCGCTGATCGCCAACCCGCGCGTGCTTTTGGCCGATGAGCCCACGGGAAATCTCGATCAAGATACCGGTGCGGAGATTCTCGAGATCCTCAAAACCTTGAACCGGCGGGACCAGCTTACTATAGTCATGGTTACTCATGACAATGCGATCGCGGCCCAGGCCGATCGGATCGTGCGTTTGGCCGAAGGCCGCGTTGTGCAACTTTAATTTCGCTGGCAACTCAGTTTCGCGTGCAACTCTAGTTCAGCCCGTCGAGGGCCGTAGAAGAATGGACTGCCGGGATGGCTCTGCAAGTATTCATCGACGGAAAACTGTACGACAAAGAAAATGCCAAGATCAGCGTCTATGATCACGGTTTGCTCTACGGCGACGGAATCTTCGAAGGCATGCGGAGCTATAGCGGCAAAGTGTTTCGCTTGCAGGAACACCTCGACCGTTTGTGGGATTCCGCCAAGGCGATCTGGCTGACGATTCCGATGACCAAGGAGGCGATGGCCCAAGCTGTCAACGACACCCTCAAGGTGAACGGCATCACCGACGGCTATATCC
This sequence comes from Planctomycetota bacterium, assembly GCA_046045565.1. GTDB lineage: Bacteria > Planctomycetota > Planctomycetia > Pirellulales > Pirellulaceae > VGZA01. The sequence continues at coordinate 4,603 of JBJOLO010000551.1, forward strand.
GACTGATCGTCACCCGCGGAGCCGGAACACTGGGCTTGGATCCGAACCGCACCAGCAATCCGCAAGTGATCATCATCACCGACCACATCGCCCTGTATCCCAAAGAATTCTACGAACAGGGGCTCGAGATCGTCACCGCCAGCACGGCCCGCAGTCATCCCGCCGCGCTCAATCCCCGCATTAAAAGTTTGAACTACCTGAACAACATCCTGGCGAAAATCGAAGGATTGAAGGCGGGCTGCATTGAAGCCCTGATGCTGAATCACAAAGGGGAAGTGGCCGAGTGCACGGGCGATAACATTTTCATCGTCCGCGACGGGCAATTGCTCACCCCGGGCACCGATGCGGGCATTCTCGAAGGAGTGACTCGTGCCGCCGTCATGGAACTCGCCCAACAAGCCGGCATCACCGTCCGCGAACTGTCGCTCACGCGTCACGACGTGTATGTCGCCGACGAATGCTTCCTGACCGGAAGTGCGGCTGAAGTCATTCCCGTTGTGATGATCGATCATCGATCGATCGGAGACGGTAAGCCCGGTCCGATCACCCGCGATCTGATACAGCGGTTCCAAGCACTCGTCCGCTCGTAAACCGCGTAGCCATTGTCGTGTTAGAACGGCGCGTCTTCCTCGTCGGAGGCCGATTCGGCAAACGAGCGGTTGATGTCTTCGCTGTTCGATCCGCTCCCGCCTTCGCCGCCTCCGCCGTTTACGACCTTAAACTGCATCGCCTCCGCACTTAAAAAGTACTTCACTTCACTCTGCGGATCACGCTGCCATTTACGACCGGTCAGGCGATAAGCGATCTCGACGTCGTCGCCCAACTGCATCTCGTCCACCCGATCGCACGCATCGTTGGTGAACTCCAGCGGCAGGTAATTCGTGAAACGGCCGTTGTTTTGCTCGATTACGACCAACCGCTTGCGAAAACCTTTTTGACCGTACGATTTGGTCGGTTCGATTACATGCACGATCCCGCGAACTTTGGCATCACTCATGAGCAACCATCCCAAGTCACAAAATTTCAAAATTTACTGCATGGCACAACACACTGCGATCATCACACTGCGATCATCGACTAGTACGTAATCGTACCCCGATTGCCCTCGGAGAGAAACATGGGGCAACGTCAGGAATGCGTGAGAGGGGAATCAGTTTTGCCGCCGCCGTTGCATGGCGTGATAGAGGGACGGAACGTCGGCGTTCCACGAATCAGTCACGCGGGTGATGAGCATCGATTCGAGATTCGTCGCCACGACGGCGATCATGGTAAACCGCAGAGGCCATGCAGTCGAATCATAGAGGGCCCAGGCGGCGCTGACGGTGATGAGCAGCCAGCAGGTTTTGGCTGCCCGGGTGTGGTAGCTTGGCCAGCGGCCGAATTTTCGCAGGCCAACTCCGGTCGCGATCGCGTAGCTTCCGCCGGCGGCCACGATCCATGGCCATTCGTTCCACAGTAGATCTCCGCGCAGCCAAAGGCTTCCAAACAGCAAGGCCGTGTACAGCGCGGCATCGGCCCAACTGTCCAGTCGCGCCCCGAATACCGACTTCTGACGAAGCAGAATTGCCAGCTTACCGTCGATCCAATCCGACATGGCCAGTAGCAGGTACAGCCAGAAAAAAGCCCTCGCTTGTCCGGCGATCGCCAGGAATGGCAGGATCATCGCGCCGAGAAACCGCACAGCGCACAGCAGGTTCGGCACGGTTGCAAGGCGCGTGGTTCGGTCGGATTCGGCTGGTGGTTGCGGCTGCATAGCAGGTTCGGTTTTCATCGGAGCTGGCGATGTTATTTCGTCACGGTCAGGCATAGCAGGTAAAACAGCGCGGGCGCGGCCAGGGTGAAGCTGTCCAAGCGATCGATCACCCCGCCCATTCCCGGCAGCAGCGAACTGCTGTCTTTCACCCCAGCATCGCGCTTCACGGCCGAAGTATTGCTGCCCCCGAGAAAAGCGCTGAGGAATACCACCGTGCCGATTACCGAATGCCAAACCAGCGGCGGAAAGCCGAACGGCGTGTCGGAAGGCAGCAGGACGGGACCGAGTGCAATCGAAAGTCCAAGCACGGCAAGGAGTCCCCCGAGGAAGCCCTCCCACGTTTTGCGCGGGGAGATGTGCGGCGTGATGGCATGACCGCGCCCATCGCTGAATCGACGTCCGACGAGTGCCTGCACAATGTCGCCGCATTGCGTGAGGACTACCAGGTAAACCGCGGCACCCGAATGAACACCCTGAATCGTAAGCAGCAACGGCAGATGGGCCGGTCCGTAGCCCAGCACCATCATTCCCCAGTAATGGGAAGCAACGCGCCGCACATGATCCGTTGGGCCGGCGGACGTCAGACTCGCGATCACGCCCAGAATCAGGCCGACCAGCGGGCTCAGCGAACGAAAAGCGTCAGGCAGATCGATGACGAGAAGCACGTAGTTTCCGGCAGTCCAAAGATACGCAACGACGGCAGTGGCCAAAGTGCAAGTCGCGCGCATGTTGGGCAGTGCGAAGTATTCCCGCAAGGCGAGCAGCGATGCCGTGCCAAACAGCAAGCAAACACCCGGTCGTCCCGTCATGATCGATGCCGCGAAGAGTCCGAAAAGGATCCACCATGTTCGTAGACTGGCCAATCGTTGACGGTGGGTGGCGGTTGCATCCTGGTGATGGAAAAGCAGTCGATACACGGTGCCGATTGCGAGTGCGGCAAACAAGACGACAAAAACCCAAAGGACGGCGGGCGTCGGAAAGACAGCAGCGAGCCACTCCGGGGCAGCAACCTTCCAGAACATGGCGAGGGCGGGGACGATCAACATCATTCGATCGTTCTCCGCCATTGGGGCTGACAGGCGCGGTACCTTTCACCGTGCAGCAGGATATTCCGGCAAACGACTTGTTGTTCGCTGATGCTCATCGATGCGCCTCAATCGTTTTCACCGACGTCCAATCGGGACTCGTCGATCGCAGCCGGATAATCGCCAATGAGAACCTGCAGTGCCGCCGGCACGATTTCGAAGGTCATTTCGTCGCACTGGGCGAGTTCTCCATCGATGCTGAACGGCATGGGCGGATTCGATCGCAGTTGCACGCGTCGGGCTCGATAGGTATCGACACTGGCTGCCAGTTGCTCAAATCCAAGCATGAATCCCAATCCCGTGGTCATCAAGTCGAAGGAGGGCAGCGGGGGAATCAAAATGACATCCAGCCATCCGTCGTTCATGATCGCCTGTGGCGCGATCGGAAAACCGCCGCCGACAAACTTTCCGTTCGCGATCGCCACACCGATGACCGTTCGATAGATCGGTGGCTGATCATCGATCGATAACTCAATCGAAAACTCAGGGATATAGACCAAGTCGATCACCGATGTCATCCAGTAGGCAAGCGCCCCCCATCGCTGCTTATCGATCGATTGGACGTCATTGGCAACGCGTCCTCCAAATCCGCCGTTCGCCACATTGATGCAGTAGCGCGGCGATGTGTCGCTTAGACGAATCAAGTCGAGCGGCGCGGTGCGCGTGCCGAATGCATAGCTGCTCGCCAAGCCCAGCAATTCGGGATTGATGCCTAACGACCGTGCGAGATCGTTGCCTGTGCCGAATGGCAGGATTCCCAGTTCCATGGAGGGACAATCGGGCACGATACCCTGCACTGCCTGTCCCACGGTGCCATCTCCGCCGGCGACGACGACGCGGTCGTACTGCCGCTGAACGGCGAGTTGAGCGAGACGCTGAGCGTCATTAGGGCCGTCCGTTGGCCACAACTCACAGGTCGGATCGTGGCGGTTTCGCGGCAAGAGTTGAGCCAGCATGTTGTCGGAAACGACACGCGGGTTGTAGATCACACAGACGCGCATCCAAAATTCCTGTGATCGTTCGCTTCTCTGTTCCAGATACCTTGGACTATCATACGGCCATGCGCACGATCCTGCACATTTCCGATTTGCATTTTGGTCCCCCGTACGTGCCGCGTGTGGGGGAGGCCCTGCTACGAATGATACCGTCGCTGGAGCCGGATGCGATTGTCGTGAGTGGCGACCTGACCCAGCGGGCCAAGCGAACGCAATTCGAGGAAGCGAGAGCCTTCCTTGACCGGCTTGGCCCGATCCCGCGTCTGGTGATCCCCGGCAATCACGATGTACCGTTATACCGCATTGCGGAACGCTTGACGAACCCGCTGGGACTTTACCGCGAGTACATCGCGTCCGAAACCGATCAAGTGCTGCAGATGGACGGCGCCGTGCTGGTCGGGCTCGATTCCACCGCACCTTGGCAGTCGGTCACCAACGGCAGGCTGCACTCGGGCCAACTCGATTTCTGCAGCCGCGCGTTCGACGATGCGCCTGCCGACTCGATCCGCATCGTGGTGGCCCATCACCATTTCGCTCCCGCGCCCGATTACTTGCGCGACCAGACCATGCCGCAGTCGAAGCGGGCCATCGATCGGTTTGTCGAGTTGGGTGTCGAGATGATCCTCGGTGGGCACCTCCACCGCGCCTTCATCGGAAACTCGCTCGACTTTTTCCCGGGCAACCATCGAGACCGTGGCATCATTATCGTGAATTGCGGCACGACGACGTCGCGCCGTGGTCGAGGCCGGGAGCGCGAGAAAAACTCGTTCAACCTGATTCATCTGGACGGCGATACGATCAAGATCACCCACTACATGTACTTCGACGAAGATGCCGGCTTTGGACCGATAAGCGAACATATCTTTCCGCGACCCGGCCGCCGTTTTATGCGATCGTAATGCGGCTTAATTGCCCTCCACTTCGCGATGCGGACCGCGTGACCGATTAGGTGGTTCAAACGATAGGAACAACCATGCGTTTCCACAGAAGTTGGTTCATAACGCTCGCGATCGGGATTGCCTTGGCTCCCGACGAAGCGTCTGCACAACCGCTCGGTCAACCCGATCGCGCATCGCCCGGCGATGCGATGATTCAAGACTATTTGTCGCAGGAGTCCAAGGCGATCGAGGGTCGATTCCATGACGACCTTGCGTCGCTCGAGGATTTCACGCGCCATCGTGAGAAATGGAAACGACAATACTGGGAGATGCTCGGTTTGTGGCCGTTGCCCGAACGCACGCCACTCCACGCCAAGATCACCGGCTCCATCGAAGGCGATGGTTTTGTGGTGGAGAATTTGCATTACCAAAGTCGCCCCGGTTTGTACGTCACGGCAAACCTGTATCGGCCTCGAGGTGAGGCAAGCGGAACGAAACTGCCGGCCGTGTTGTACGTGTGCGGCCACTCGGGGCGTGGACGCGATGGCAACAAAACAGCCTTCCAATCCCACGGCATCTGGTTCGCGCGGCACGGATATGTCTGTTTGATTGTCGATACCTTGCAGTTGGGTGAGATCGCAGCCACGCATCATGGTACCTACAACTTGGAGCGATGGTGGTGGCACTCGCGCGGTTACACATCGGCGGGAGTGGAATGCTGGAATGGTGTGCGCGGCATCGACTATCTGATCAGCCGCGACGACGTGGATCCGCAGCGGATCGCTGTAACGGGGATTAGCGGCGGCGGGGCGGCAACCTTTTGGATCGCTGCTGCCGATGAACGTGTCCAGGTTGCGGTGCCCGTAAGCGGCATGGCGGATTTGGAGTCGTACGTGAGCAATCGCGTCATCAATGGACATTGCGACTGCATGTTCTTTATCAACACGTATCGTTGGCCGTGGACGCGGATTGCATCGTTGATTGCTCCACGACCCATGCTGTTCGTGAATAGCGACAACGACCCGATCTTTCCCATGGATGCCAACCAGCGGATCGCGGCGAGACTCGAACGGGTTTACAGTCTCTTCGGTGCCGGCGACCGGGTTGATGCACTGGTCAGCATCGGCGGCCACGATTACCGACAAGACATTCGGCAAGCGTCGTACCGTTTTGTGAATACGCACTTGAAGCGCAACGTCGCCGATGTGACCGATTCAGAAGTCGATCTGGTAAGCGGGGCGGGCACGCAAACGGTGCATCCACTGCCGCCGGAGAAACTGCGAGCGTTTCCAACGGACGCCGATATCCCGGCGGATCAACGAAACACCACGATCGACCAATCGTTCGTGGCCATGGCCGAGCGTCCGGATAGCTCGTCCGGCTTCGCCTGGGAGGCATGGCGGGCCGAGCGAATCAAGCGATTACGAGAACTGGTGTTCGGGTATTTTCCGGATACGATTGCGGCTGCGGATAAGGTTCAGTCTGGCGAGCAGAACTCCGACGGCACGGGATGGCTCGAGACGGAATCGCCGATCATGGTGCCGGTTCAATATCTCACGAAGAATCTGGAGTCTGCCGATGAAGTGGTTCTTCTGGTCACGACCGAGGCAGTGAAAGAGATTCCCGAGGAGCTCAAATCGTTGGGCTCGAAGACAGCCGTGGTAGCGATGCAGCCTCGCGGTTTAGACGCGGGGCGTTGGACGAAAAAGAATCCGCCCAACTACGTCGAACGCTCGTTGGTGCTCTTAGGGCGAACCGCGGACACGGGGCGGGTGTGGGATGTGATTGCCGTCGCGAAGCATTTGGCGGAGACATCGACCCGAGACCGTTCGGGACGAATGCCTCGAAAGATTCGCGTGATCGGTCGAGGTCCGGCTTCATTGTGGTCGGCGTATGCTGCGTTGCTCGACATTGCGATTGCCGAGGTCACCGTTGTTGCGCCGCCTCGTACGCACCAAGTCGCCGAAGCGCCTCAGTTTCTCAACGTGCTGCGCGTTGCCGATGTTCCCGAACTGCTGGGGATGCTGCCGCGCAAGGTGCTGACGCTCGTGGATGCCGACACGGAGCTGGTCGAGCGCGTGGGGGCACTTCAGGAAGCGGCGAGTCGAACGAAGTAGCTGGAGACGGCCGTGCGTATCAATTTGCAGCCATCAGTTTGCGGATGAACTCGCAAGCGGGTTGGCCTCCTCCCGATTTGCCCGTGAGGAACTCGGCGACGTAGCGCTGTTCGCCCTTTTTCTCCGGCACCGAGAAGTTATCGCCTTTTTGAAGAACGGGACGCGATTCAGGCATGTTGCCGAAATCGCGCGTGCCGGCGGCTTGGCACGGAATCCAATGTCCCTGGCCCTCGTCATCGATCAGATAGAATTCGGGATAGCAATGATCGGGGATCCACACGGTACGTGCTGGAATCTTGTTCACCCGGCACATCGCGATGAACAGGGAAGTCATTTCTTCGCAGTCGCCTGTTTTGTCTCGAAGTGCCGCCAAGGCACCTTTCAGATTTCCATTGCGATATTCGACGTGGTCGCGGACCCAATCGTAGATCGCTTCCACCTGTTCCCATGCTGTTTCCTTGCCGGCGATCGCTTCTTTCGCCGCTTTCACAATTTCGGGATGCCGCGTTTCAATATACGGGCTGGGCGCGAGGAACTTGCTGATGTCCTTGGGAAGCCGCTTGGGGATTGAGAAAACCGACGTGTCAGCAGGCGCTGCAATTTGGCTGCGCTCCACCTCATAGGTGACGAGCACCTTCGCGGTTGCGTTGGCGGGAAGATTCGGGATTTGGATCAGCATTTGTTTTACGCCGTTATCCAGAACGCGATAGTTGATCCGCGCGTAGGGCGAGACATCTTCATCGACCACTTTGACTTTTTGTTCCGGCCAGTCGGTGGGTACGGGAACAGTGGCGAGGATTTGTGCGCAGGGGCCGCCCTGAGCCGTGATGATTGCGCCGACCTGCCAGCGCTGCACACTTGGCTTGATCAGCTTCACGCCATTGGGGTTGGGGGCCAGATTGCCTGTCTTCTTCTTGTCCGCTCCCGAGGCGGAATGAATGAGGCAGGGAACGAAGGCAAGCATTGCGACGAAGAGTGTGGCGAAACGCACGGATCAGACTCCGGACAGAGGGGAAGATACGAGAATCAGAGTCGTTGGTCTCTGATTCCAGTGTAATCCGGATCGTGATCTTGCAAACAAAAAACGTCTGCCGTCTCGATGTGCGTCAGGATTCACACATCGCAAACGGCAGACGTTCAGGTTGTTCGGTTCAGGAGGGGAGATGATGCCGCAGCGTTAGCAGCATTCGTTGTTCGAACGGTTACGTCGAGACACGAACTGCGACGCGGTCGGCAACCTCCTGGATGCTACGGATTAGGCAGCACCTCGAGCCTGTTGCTGTTGATCGGACCAGCCGGCAAACCTTGCATAGCCGGAATTCCCTGCAGAATCCCGCTATTGCAAGAACTCGTGCAGCTCTCGCAACAATCGCCGTTGCGATTTCCACCGAAGAGCCGGCATCCACTCACCGTGCTCATGATCAGCATACTCAGCGTGATCAGCATAAAAAACTTTTTCATGGCATTTCCCTCCGCTATGAACCCTTCAAACAGAACATCCAACTGATGTGAGCCAAGGAACTCTACATCACGGTCAACGTTGTGCAAATGAAACTGTGGATTTTTTTCAACATGGCACGTTGCCTTGCGTCAACACTCAGGAAACGCGGTGCAGAATTCGATGATGTAGTCAGGGGTTGCGGATGCAGAGTGCAACTCCTGCGCGATGGCATCTCGTTGCTTCGGGTTAGGCGATCGGGGATGAGTATCGAGCGACCGTGTAAGCTGTATTAAGTCCATGCAGAACGATTGTGACGGTCATTCCAAATAGAGAGCGAATACGGATCGAATCGGAATGAGATCTTTCGTAACGACAAAACGTCGCCGACGCCTGGTAGCTGCGCTCCTGGCAATGGTACTCGTGAACGTCGTTGCGTCTTTGCGCGGCGAAGACGGCGAATGCGGATGGGATAACACGCTGCGGCAGCAGGACGAGTTCTGGATCGCGAGCACTCGGCAGTTATGCGACCTGCCGCCTCCCGGCGCGGAACCGGAAATCGCATGGCAGCGGTACCGCGCGGAAGGCCAACCGGAACCGTCCACTTCCGATCAGTTTGTTCAGGGTGCCGCGCAGACTATCACCGTTTTTTATGTGCCCGGAAATCGGATTGCGAATGAAGAGGCGGAACGACGAGCATGGCGTTTGTACGGCGTGCTGAAAGCGGCATCTGACGAGCAGCCGCTGCGGGTGGTGCTCTGGTCCTGGCCAAGCGACAAGATCAAAGGACAGCGGGCAGACGTGCGGGTGAAGTCGGAGCGAACGGTACCCGAGAGTTTTTACCTCGGCTCCGTGCTTCGCCGATTCGGTGCGCAGGAAAAAGTCAGTTTGATTGGCTACAGTTTCGGCGCGAGAATCATCTGCGGTGCGCTGCACCTCGCTTCGGGTGGGACGATCGACAGCCTGTCGCTGGTTACAGAATCACGTGATGAGGCTCGTTCCGACCCCCGCTTCCGCGTATTGCTCATGGCGGCTGCTTCCCCCAGTTCGTGGCTGTTGCCCCAGGGGTTGCACCAAGGGGCACTTAGCAAAGTGGAGCGGATGTTGATCCTCTACAACCCGAATGATGCGGCTCTCAAGCACTTCCACATGATCGATCCCGATAAACAACGGGCTCTCGGATTTGTTGGGCTCGATAGCCGTCGCCTGGAGAGGGGGAGTGCGGCAACGGACGAGAGCGGTATGGAGGACCCGCCGCGGGTTAGCCAGCGCCCGGTGCATTTGGAGATCGGCAACGCGCACGATGAAAACCGCTATTACTCGTCGCGAAGGATTCTCGAAGAATTGCAGCGCTACGGGCTGTGGGGTCCGCCCAATCCTTGAACGGATAACGCTGCTACCGTGACCCCGCGGTTACAGGATTGAGCGCTGGACGGATTAAGCACTCGAAGTATTGAGCACCCGACGGATTGAGCGATCTACGGATTCGGGCCGATACGCCTGATGCACACGTCGGGGCAAATGCGTGGGCATCAGGCATGCGAATCGAGGTCGGTGGCGGACACCGAGTCGTTGCAACGGGTGGTGATTCGCTGAGCCGCATGTTGTCGTGGCTCAGTGATTCCACGAGCGAGTAACAGCAGGGTTGTATTACTGGAGCGCATGGACGCTCGGTTTTAGTCCGCCCACGGCGCCGTTAAATCGGAATGGACTCGCCTTAAACGTCCCGACGATGTCGACCTTGGTGTTGGGGCCGATCTTGTCTTCGAGTCCGACGGCCCAATAGCTGGCGTTCACCAGCAAGCGACGCACGCCTTCGTTTTCGAAATCCTGTGACGCGCCCATCGTCGTGCAGAACACGCGGGAAGTTTTTCCTTCTTTGCCCTTGTACGATTTCGTCCAGGCAACGGGCATCATCGGCGAATTCTTCGCGCCCTCGACCGGCTTGTCGGTTTTGCTCATGCCGGAGAGTACCTGGCCCATCACCAGAGGCAGGCTGTCATCGGGCAGAGGCAACCGCACGCCGTACACGTCCGTCGGCCCCCAAACGTCGCCATCGCGAATGCCGCGGAGAATGGGATGCGATTCCTGGCCCTTGGCAATCAAACCCAAGGTGCTCTCCTTGCCGTGGTTTCCATGATGGCTGATCCATGTTTCGCCGAGCACGACTCGACCGAAGCCGCCTTTGGTTTCGCCGTGATTCCAGGAGTAGTGCGGATAGGCTTTGCTGCCCGAGAGATTAAACGCATGCGTCGCCGTCCGCAGACCGATCACCGGGCGACCCGACTCCACATAATCGACGATATGCTTCAACTGCGCGTCGGGCAGATCGCGAAATCGCGTGAAAATAATCATCAGGTCGGCACTGGCCAGTGATTCCAGACCGGGAATGTTGTTGTTGACGTTCGGATTAATCGTTCCGTCTTTGGGGTCGATCGCAAACAGTACGGTGCATTTGAAACCGTGTTGCTGAGACAAGATCTTGCCGAGCTGAGGCAGCGTTTCCTCCGAGCGATATTCCTCGTCGCCGCTGATCAACACCACGTGTTTGCCCTTGCCGGGCCCTTCGCCGCCGGGATAGACCACCCACGAATCCTCGCTCATGGCCGTAGCGATTGGTAACGCCATCAATATCCCGACCACAAACACGATTCCCTTGCCTCGCATCATCGTTGACTCCTTAAGGTGCTTCTTGAACGACGGAATGCGATTAACGTACTCTGGAAACGTAGCCGATTCCAGTTGCCTCGCAGGGTTTCCGTCGCGGAAAAGGCGGGGCGAACTGCTCCCTTTGCGTCCGGCCCGTGGGCAGGGTAGCTTGGGGAAGGCGTCAGCATTTCCAGTCGCTTGGCCAACCCTTCGACGATGTGCCACTCTTGAACGGATTGGCTCGCTTCGACGCAGTGGCTCAGTAGCCCCTTTGAGGAGCAGGCCCGTTTAACGGAGCAGCCGGCTGCGTGTCGGCGGCAGCGTAACGCGGGATGCCCGACTGAGTATGCCCGACTGAGTATGCCCGACTAAGGATGAACAGCTGGAGACTGCTGCCAACCAGGAGCGGCGAAGTGAATACGTTTACGATCAACTCGATTGTGTGTCCCAGCTGCACGGCCGACCTCGCGGTGGAGTTGGAATCATGCCCGCATTGCGGCAGCGCGACCCTGGATTGCGGTCCGAGCGCGAGGATCGCTGCGAGCTCAGCGTTTGTCGATCCGCCGGCTAGCGAGCGGTCCGCAAAGCCTGATGAGGTCCCGATCGCAGCTCGAAAATCAAGCATGCTCGATCAACCGGCCGTCATGCTGGCCTTTCTCTTTCTCGCGTCGTTGTTTCTGGGATTGCCTTTTCTCTGGCGTAGCCAAGCCTTCCGCACGCCCGCAAAACTGCTGATCACCGTGCTCGTTCTACTCGAGACAGCGGTGATATTCACGGCCTTCGGCCTGATCATGGTCTGGTGCTGGAACCGTATTCAAGGCTTAGCCGGTACGCTGGGCTGAAAACGTTAGCGCAGCTGCTTCTTTCGATCTTAAGGCAATGCCGACCAGTCTGCCTGTTTTTCCAGGTCGGGGTGGGTGTCTGTAGGCGAGCCCCGGGTTCCTCAATTCCAAGACACACACGTTTAGCCTTGGCTGGATCGGCCGGGTTCGTGAATGTGTGTGTCTTGGAAATGGTTTTAGATCGCGTCGGCGCCCGCCCGCTTGCCTGGTTTTCCGGGCCGGGGTGGGTGTCTGTGGGCGATCCCCGCGGGTTCCTCAATTCCAAGACACACACGTTTGGCACGGGTCGGGTACCAGCTACCGGAGAGCAGCTAGGACACGGAATCGATTTTCCATGGCTCGCGGTAGGGACGACTGACCATCGCTGCGGCCTCGGAGTCGTCAACTATTTGCTCCTTGGCAGCATCCCATCGGATTTTTCGCTTTAATCGCAGAGCGAGATTTCCGAGATGGCAGGCTGTTGCCGATCGATGGCCGATTTCGACATCGCAGATCGGCAACTGGCGGGAGCGCACGCACTCGAGAAAATTGGCGTGATGATTGTTGCTCACATAGAGCTTTTCCGCCGAGTCAGGCAGAGGATCGGTGATGAGGTTCTCGGGCGAGCTCTTCAATTTGCCGCGGTTGACGAATATCTTTCCCTGATCGCCGATAAAAGTGGTTCCCTCGGGGATATCGGGCTGTAATTGGCCGACCGTCATCGTGACATCGTTGGGATAACGATAGGTGACTCGACACGTTTCGGTCACTTCATGCCAACCCTTGGGATGAAAGGTTGCCTCGCCTTCGATCTCGAGGGGACCGGCATGATCGACGCCCATGCCCCAGTGGGCGATATCGATATGATGAGCGCCGAAGTTGGTCATCTGGCCGCCGGAGTAATCCCAGAAGAATCGGAAGTTGTAGTGAACGCGCTTGCTGTTGTAGGGCCGCAGCGGTGCCGGCCCCAACCAGAGATCGTAGTTCAATTCCGCTGGAGGATCGCTGTCCGCGATCGGCTCGCCCGGATGGTTCGGTCCCGGAATTCCGACCATCACCTGTTGCAGCTTTCCGACTCGGCCGGCTCGGACCAACTCGCACGCCAGCCGGAATCCTTTGTCCGAACGTTGCTGCGAACCGGTCTGAACGATCCGCTGTCCCTGCCGCGCCGCGTGGACCATCTGACGACCCTCCGCGATCGTGAGTGACAGAGGCTTTTCGCAATAAACATCTTTGCCAGCCCGGCAAGCATCGATGGTCATCAGTGCGTGCCAATGATCGGGCGTGCTGATCACGACGGCGTCGATATCCTTACGGTCGAGCAACCGACGATAGTCGCTGAATGCTTCGCACGATCGACCCGACTGTTCGACCACTTTCACCGCCTTCCCCAGGACCTCCGTATCGACATCGCAGACTGCGACCGCGTGGTTGATGAACGCACGCAGGTTGGATCCGCCCTGATTGCGGACGCCGATGTGGCCCGTCTGAATTCGCTCGTTGGCCCCAAATGCCCTTTTCGGGACAAAATACGGCAGGGTGATCGCCGTTGCGGACGTTCCGACCGCTTGAAGCAGAAAGGTACGTCGGGTTGATCGCTTCGCCATCGTAATCTCCTTGAAGGTCGGAACGGTTGAGCCGGATGCTAGCAGTAATGGAGTCCGCTGTGTGGGAATATCTTGACCATTTTCCCCGTTGGTTGCTAGACTCGCCCGCTTCCAGGCACCTCACCGACTCACCTCACGGAATCAAGTCTGCCAGGCTTGATGCGCGACGTTCCAGTCGGCTCATCAACAAAAAGTCACCGTGCTGAAATCAGGCTGCTGAATTTGGGCTGCGGAAAGCGGACCCTGAGAATCGTCCTGCGGGGATCAGGCGAGTAGAACCGGCCAACGGGAAGCGGCGTTACCATACCAAAATTTTTTGGGAGCTCGACGGATGTCCACAACACTGGGGATCGTGGAAGTTGGTTCGATCATTGCTTCTGCGGAGGCGAACAACTCCGGTTCGCGTGCGGGCCGGCGACTTGGCGGCCGCTCGATTTTAGAGTGGGTTGTACGTCGGGTCACCGATTCACATGGACTGAAACAAGTTGTGGTCGTCGCTGATCAGCGGGATCCCAGGCGGCACATGATCAACGACTTGGTGCCGTCCGACATTCCGATCTATTTCGGCAAGCAGACGGATCCGCTGGGCCGCTTTGCAGGAGCGGTAAAGAAGTATCACGCCGACGCCGTCGTCCGCGTGAGCGTTGATCATCCGTTTGTCGATCCAGCCTTGATCGACCGTTTATTGAAGGTTGCGAGCCACGATCAGGAAAGCGAATACATTTGCTTTGCGAATTCCTTGAACGATCGGATCGCCGCATCGCGTCTCGGCCTGTTCGCGGAATGGTGCCGTGCCGATGCCATCTATCGTGCGGATCGTGATGCGACCGATCCGAGGGATCGATGCGAGGCGACCCGTTTTATCTACACTCATCCTGAACTGCATCAATTGCGCATTCTGCCAGCGCCGGCTGCCTTGGATCGCGACGATTTGCGATTAGCGATTCTGTCCGAAGATGATTGGGAGCATGCCGAGGCGATCCTGGAAGCATTAGGGCCCGAAGGACTGGAGTGGCAGAGTATTGCGGGATTGCTCGACCATCAGCCGCAAATACGCCAACGCATGGCTCACCTTAATCGTTGCGAATCAGTTTGACGAAGATATCCATAGTGCTTCGAAAGGAGTCGAGCCCCTATGGACGTGATCGGATTTAATTCAGCAAAGCATGCGCGGCACCGGGCAGGAAGCCACGAGTCTCGGGGTGCGCGGTCAATGTGCAACCTGCCGCTGGACACAACGGGCATCGTATTCAGCGTCGGCGGCGTTCTGTACGACGATTCGATTTGGAATCGTTGGTTGCTGCAGCAATTGACCAAGTTGGGCCTCCAAACACAGTACCAAGCTTTTTTTCAAGTGCTTGAGAACGAATACCTGCCCGAAGTGTATTGCGGGCAGCGCGATTACTGGCAGGCGTTGCGGGCTTATCTGTTTTCCGTCGGATTAAGTCGCGGGCAAGTGGACGAAATCGAAGCGACAACATCGGGACGCCGTTTGCGATTCGAACAAGAGATTCGACCGATGCCCGGTGTACGGGCAACGCTTGCGTTGCTGTCAACGCGAGGCATCCCGATGGCTATCTTGTGCAACGCGGTCGATTCGGCCAAGGAGCTCAGCGGAAAATTGCAATCATTGGGAATCTCCCAGCACTTTCAGCAAGTGGTTTCTTCGCGGGATACGGGGGTCGCCATGCCCGCGCCCGAAAGTTATCGCTCGGCCGTTGAGGCTCTGAATATAGGGCCGGGAAAACTGCTGTTCGTCTCCAATGACCAACGCGAACTCCAAGGTGCCCGTGCGGCGGGGATGATCAGTGTCGCGATCCAAGTTGACGAGGAGATCGCAGGCGATATCTGCCTCGATCGAATCGATGACCTGACCGGGCTCGTGGGTGTGAGCCAAAAACGAGCGAAAGCGGGATGACACGTCCTCTTACGGACATCCCGATCAAGTACGCACCGTTCCGGTGCCCGCACGCTTCGGGTGTCTCCTTGCTCCCGTCCCAGATGTCACCACCGCGATGCCGAACAGTCGTGCTAGCATCGGCAAGCTCGGCGTAATCGTCAAACTTCTCTTAAGTTACCAGGCCGCGGGATCCGAATTGTTGTGGGGACGCCGTCAGCTTCGGTCATTCGTAAGCCCGCAACAGGTCAGGCCGCTCATGTTCAAAACCATTGCTCAATGTTTGGCACTGCTGTGCCTCGTGGTCGCTTCGGGTTGCTCCATCTGCTGTGCACCGTTTGACGACGAGTATGCTTGCTACGGCGGGATCATGGATCGGACCGATCGGGTTAACGGGCGTGTTGGCTCCAAGTTCATAGGAGCATCGATGGCCGATTCAGCCGAAGAATCGTCGGTGTTGATGTCGGGCGAAAAGGAATCGACCGCGGCTCATCTGCGGCAGGCAGTGATGGAACCCGATCCAGATCGCGACTTACAGTAAGCGTCAGGATCTGGGACACCGTGCACGCGATCGGCATCAGACGTCGATTTGCCTGACGACGACATGGTTGCCGCGCACTTCGCTCACCAGCACGGGCGTATTTCGCGGGATATGTTCGCCATCGCTGATCACATCGACGATCTCATCGCCGAAGCGGGCTTTTCCGGATGGCACGAGCGGCGTGGTGGTTTGACCGCGTTTACCGTTAAGAAAACGGAAGTCAGCGAGTGATTCGCGGCGGTTCATCTCTTCAATCTCATCGGCGTCGGGTGCCTGCAACATCAGGCGGTTGAAAATGGGTGCGCGGGAGAGGTAGCGGCGCATGAACACGAGCGCGAGCGCCGCACCGCTGATCCCTGCTAACACGACCAACAGCGACTTGGGCATTTGTTCCAGTTGGTAATCGTTGGACGGAATGACAAAGGTCTGGCTGGCGAGCACGATCGAAACGATCATCATGATGCCGCCCGTGATTCCCACGATTCCGAATCCGGGCAAAAGCAATATTTCGATTGCCACGCAGACCGCCCCGCCCAAAAAGAGCAGCACTTCCAGCCATCCGGCTGTACCGTGCAGGAATTGGCTCCAGAAGTACAAGAGGAAGCAGATGGCGGAGACGAGTCCCGCGCCGCTGAATCCCTGCGTCAGGAATTCGATCATGAGGGCGAACCAGGCAATGAACAGCAGCAGCCCCGCGATGCGTGGGTCGGCCAGCCCTTCGATCAGGCGATGAGCCCAATTGGGTCGAAGCACCGCAGGCGACTCGGCAAGCGAATACAGCTGACGAACTTCGTCGAATTGATTCGCACGATAACGCGCGAGTTTACAATTTTGAGCGTCACGGCCGTTCAGGCCCTCTACAGTCCGAATCGCAGCACCCTGTTTCCATTGTGGGGCGTCGGGGAGCGACGCGAGCTCCTCGTTGCACAGAAAACGGACTTCACCTGTGCCCTCTCGCGTATAGGTGTGCACCTGAACGGAGGAGTCCAGCAAGGCGAGCGAGAGCGACCAATTGTCGCCTCGTTCGGCAGCCATTTGCGCCAGCGGTTGACGCAAATCGACGAGGGATTGCGCCGCGATGGGTTCGCCGGGTCCGCCCAAAACGGCCTCGTCGCCGACCACTAATTGTTGGCATGCGAGGGCAATCAGTGCCGCGTCGGCACGGGCAGCCTTCGGCACGAAGGCAACGGTGCGGATTCGAGCGGGATCGAGCCGCGCGAGTCGTTGAGCCAAGGCGAGGCTCGTATCCAGATCGCCTCCGGGGCTGTCGATCGTG
This sequence comes from Planctomycetota bacterium, assembly GCA_046045565.1. GTDB lineage: Bacteria > Planctomycetota > Planctomycetia > Pirellulales > Pirellulaceae > VGZA01. Next base: position 21,660 of record JBJOLO010000551.1, read on the forward strand.
AGACACAGAAAATTGACGGAGTCCTGAGCGAGTCGCGCTTCCAGGGATCGGGTGATCCAGTTAATCGAATTGCGATTGATCGGGCCGTGAATGTCGATTTGCAGTGCTCGCCAGCCATCGCGAAACGTCGGATCCTCCTGGAGGGATGCCGGCGGAATTTTCAGTGCAGCGGCAAGTTCGGTTCGATCGTTTGCCAGGTGACTGGCGAATCCGTACGTGACTCGCAAATCGCGCCCGGTCAAACGAATCATCTCGCCTGGCGCCGAGACGCGATCGACGGATCGAACGGCGGATTGCTTTTGTAATTCGTCCAGTTCCGCAGCAGGAACGTAGCGAATGCCTTCGGTGGTTTGCACCTTAAAAACTTCGGTCTGTTTGTCCAGCAATCCAAGTGCGACAGGGGCGGGGATCACGCGCCGTCGATCGGCAATTTCCAAATACCCGCGCCGCATCGTCGGGTCGATGAACGGTTCGCCGGCTCCCGCATCGCCAAACGTGGCTTCAGGAGCAACAATGATTTCCTCGCAAGCGAGGGCCACCAAAACGGCATGGCCTTGCACGGACTTTGGCACATAGGCGACTGTCCGAACGCGTCGTAAACGCTCGCCGGCAAGATAGCGAGCCAGAGCAAGCGATCGCTCAAATTGACTGCCGATCCCGGTCTGCTGCCCGGTTGTCTTCAGCTCCAATACCAGAATCGGGCGAGGGCCTTCTTGCGGGAATTGCTCGATCAGATGGTCGATATTCTGAATCACATTCAGATCAACGGACCCGGTGATCGGCAGAGGCACACTCACCAACCTCGCGGAAGTCGTTTGATCTTCGGCTCGGACGGCGCCTTGGTCATTGTTCGGGACCTGTGCGAGCAGAGCGGGGAAGTTACCGAACGGCGCGAGCAGCAACCAATAGGCTGCCAGCAAGGCGAGCACCCAAGGTCGCTCGATCCAACGCGGGTGCTCGATCCCATGCAGGCATGCAGCACGAATGAGCTGCATGCGATGGTTCGCTTTGCAGGGCTTGTCTGAGAAACATACCATGCACATGGATGTATTATAGGCCCGGAATGCGGAGCCGGAAACGGGCTGGTTCTTTGAGTTGGCTTTGAGAAACGTGGTAAACTAAGAGCAAGCACGATCGATAACACGGTGTGCGTCGATCAGGGGGACTCAGGCCATCAAACGAAGCAAAAGCATGCATCATGAAACAATTGCAGCTGAATCATGTCGCGATTCACGTCCGGGATGTCGAGTTGAGCAGTCGATTTTATGAGGACGTGTTGCAGTTGGAGCGGATCCCGCGACCTGCCTTTGACTTTCCAGGCATGTGGTATCGATTCGGCCAGGATCAGGATCTGCACCTGATCGGCGGCCGAACTGCTCCGGTGGTGTCTCACCATCGTGGCACTCATTTCGCCATCCTCGTCGATGACTTGGATGCCTGGGAAAAGCATGTCCGTGGTCAAGGAGTGGAATGCTTCCGCAAGATGCGGCCGGACGGTGCGCTGCAGATGTACATCACCGATCCTGATGGTCACGTCGTCGAACTGACCCAATTTGTTCCCTAAACCGCACGGTTGATCGTGCTCGTCGAGTGCCCTGGTGCGGAGGGCGGAACCTGCCGTATGCGAAGCAAGCTGATCAAGAATCCGCTGTCGAACTTACTCCGTATCGGAGCGGTTGGAATTCTGGTCGGCGCAGCGTTTGTTGCCTGGTCGATGCTCTCGCCGCGTGTTGAGTCCGCACGGGTCAAATCAACTCGAGCTGTCGAAAAGCGTGCCTTTGCCAAACGCTCACGAGAGAACGGCACAGCCGCGCAAAACAACGCAGCGCAGCGAAGTGGACCGGATGGCTTCGAGATTACCGGTACGGAGAGGCAAACTCTTTCGGGTCGGGAAGCGACGCAGCCGAGCGATCATGCAAGTCCGCGGACGCTCGATGCATTGTCGGCCGCCATGGAGCGTATTGAAAAGAGTGTGGTGCGGATCGAAGCGAGCCGAGATGATCAAGCGAATCAGATCGGCTCCGGTTTCGTCATCGATGCGCGAGGATTGGTAGTCACGAGCCTGCATGTGCTCACGGATTCGACCCAGGCGTCGGTTCGGTTTCGTGACGGGGCGACGTATGAGATCGATGGATATGCTGCGGTCGATCCCGACTCGGATCTCGCAATCGTATCGCTGAAATCGCCCCCCGCGGATCTCTCGCCGTTGCCGCTCGGTGATTCCCGGGATCCGGCGACGTTCTCGCACGTGGTGGCGATCGGTCATCCGCATGGACTCGACTTTTCCCCCTACGATGGTCGGATCAGCCGGATCCTGAACACGTCGGAACTGCCTGCAAGGTCGCGACGTTTCGTGCTGGAAGGTTTTCGTAGCGATTCCAATCAGCGTTGGATCCAGCACACGGCCGCTTTATCGGAGGGAAATAGCGGCGGGCCGTTGTTAGATGATCAGGGACAGGTAATCGGCGTCAACACGTGGGTCGACAAGGAGGCACGGTTTGGCTATGCCATCCACATCCGGCACCTTCGAGATTTGCAAAACGCAATTCAGCAGACAACCGTTCCACTTGCTGACCGGGCAAAAAAAGACCGGATCGCGGCGATTCAACCGGCAGATTTCGACGAGCTCTACACCCGGGCGAACGCGTTTCGTTTTCGACCGCTCTCTGCGGACGACTACGAGGTCCTGCAGCAGCTCGCATGGGCTGTGACGGTGGTGCAAATGCCGCGATCCTTTGGCGACGCGCGTGGTGAAAAAGAAATGCGGGATCTGGTGCAAGCCGCTGATCGCGTGGTCAAGCGTCTGGAAAAGGAAAAGTGGGACGACCTCGGACAGCTGACGATTGTCAACGATCACGCACTACCGCGGCTATCCGAGCCGAGGTCCGGGGTATTCTTTTTCGCCACCGTTGAACGCATCGTGGAAGGGCCCGATGGGACCCGCGGCGCACTCATGCAGTTGGCGGGCGACCAGCAAATGCTGTTCATGCCGCTCGACGGCCAACTGGGCTCGCCGGCTGCCGGTACGCAGTGCCTCGTACTCGGCGTGAATTACGACGGACGTGTCGTTCGTTACGGTGACAACCCCCTGCAATTGATCACCGCCTTGGTCATTGCAACCCGCACAATCCTGCCGCTCAGCCATTAATCCCCCGCCCGCCTAAGCGACTGGGCAATCTAGGAAAAAAAACTCTTCTCGCCGCGCGATGATGTCGACGAAAAAGAATAGCCAAGGATGGCAAACTTGCGCGACGGAGCATGCGTGTCTCGTGCTCGCAGGAACCTGTTGCCATGCTTGAACGGCCCGGCGATCGTGCCTCGATCCTGATCATCGATTCCGATGCGATTAGTCTGACTTCGGCCGCCGAGGTTCTGAATAGCGCGGGGCATCAGTCGCACTGCGCTCAAACGTTCGAGTCGGCACTCAAGGCACTGCGAACCACACGCATCGACCTGATTGTCTGCGACGTTCTCGTCCAGGGCGAGAGCGGGCTGCAAATGTGCAAAGATCTTCAGACGGTGGCAGCAACGCCGGATATTCCGTTGATGTTTGTGTCGGCGCACCAAAGTCCCGATATCATTCGGCGAGTGCATGACGCGGGCGGAATCTACTATCTTCGCAAGCCGTTCGATCCGCGCGTCCTGGTGGAACTGGTTGACACGGCGATCTGGATGCCGCACGTCATCCGGCGACGGGCTCGGAAGCCGGTATCGATCTCCAGTGTACCGGTACCGCACTGCCTGCCCCCATCGCAGCCGGCCTTGTATGCCGACAGACCCTAGCTGGTACGCCGGCCGAGAGCGGATGGCGAACCTTAGGCTTCGGAAGGTGCGAGGACCAGCGCCTTGAGCGCGTCGAGGCTGGCCATGACGTCGGTGGCCGAAACCCGGGACCATGCTTCGGCTTTATGCCGCAGGATCGCCAGCTTAAACGATTCAAAGGCATCGGCCAGATCGCTCGGTAAGGACGAAAGATCTGCAAAGGGTCGTACCAGCGCGGCCGGCTCCGAAGCCTCGGCATCGTCTGCCGATTCCGACAACATCTCCGCGTGGGTTTCGCCGGTCTCTGCCGCATCGGATGCATCAGCCGTGTCAAACGGCGCCCTTAAATCGGCTTCGTCGGCTGTTTGCGATTCCGCCGTCTCCGCAGCGACATCTTCATCAAGCTCGCTGGCAACGATTTCCTCTGAGCGAGGGCGAAGTTCTTCGACGGCACCCAAGGTTTCCCACCGCATGCGGCGCATTTCGGAAACCGACCAATCGTTTTGAACGGCTCCCTCCAGCCACATCTCCGCGTCATTCCACTCGACTGCCGAATGAAAATGGCTCCAATAGAGTCCGCTGAATTTCTCGAATGTGGCGCCGAAACGTTGAAACACCCGTCGCAGGCGTCCGACATGCTGCGATGTGACGCCGCCGACTCGATTGGCCCACGCCTCGTCGGAATACTCCGTGGCCGCTGCACCGGACTCAATCAGCGCATCACGCCACTGAGCAATGATGCGGCCCTTCTCCCAATTGGTCGTGCTGACCAGTCGCCGCCAGCGGCCGACGAAAATTTCGGAGGCCTGCTCGGAGCCGGCGTGCGCTGCATCGGCGTTGGCCGTATTGGATGGTGAAGTATCGGAGGCCGTGGTATCGCCGCGAGCGGGAACGGTGGAATCGGCAAGGTTTTCCTGTACTTCCTGACTGGCAAAGTCGTCCATCGAATGCATCCTTTGATTCGCGGGGCCGAAATTCAAAGGTGCCCACAGTAACAGCTGCCTGAAAGAGAACAAGAGTCGCCGTGGAATCAGCGATTTCTGCAGGAAATACGCGGTTCCGCAGCACGCGAGCGATGGGGAAAAGTTGTCAACTAAAACGCATCCCATGCCCCGCGACGGGGACGGCCTGCGAGCCGAGTCGTAGCAGGCGGGTCAGCTGACGGAGGCTCGAATCGTCGACTCGAATCCACATTGTTTGTGAGCGCCGTCACAAAACGGTTTGGACTGCGACGCGCCGCAGCGGCACAGGGCAATGTTCGGTTTATCCGTCGGCAGTGCCAGCGGTGCTCCTGTGCCATCCTTCAACAGAAACGCACCCTGAATCACCAGCGGTCCATCATCACGGATCTTGATTGAGACTTCGCTCATCCTGCTGCCTCTGTTTATCAATGGCGGGTAATTGCTCAGCGGGCAAGGTGTCTCGTTGTCCCGAGCGTCGCAAGATGATCAGGAAACGAACCGGTGCGTCATCGATTTGATCATCCTGCGACAACGGCACGGATCCTGGCGGTGCGTCTTGTGCCCTCGCCCCTGCGTTCACCGCTTGACCCTCGCTGCCTTTCGCCGATGCGCGCTGTTCGATGTTCGATCCGCCCTGACGCGTGAGGGCCGGATTGAGTGGCCGAGCCGATTGGGATGGTGAAAGAATCCGAGCTTTCGCCACACGGGCTTGGGACAGATTGGTTCCGGCCGCGCTGTCGCGTTGTTGTTTTGTGGTGGCATCCTGCAACGACGGACTCTCGGTTGGCGGATTGACCGTCGCCGCATCGGCCTGATTTGACTTGTTCGCCGAAGCCGCAGTTTCCTCGGTTCGAGCCTGCCGCGGTTCCGGCTGATCGCTCCAAGCAACAACGCGTGCGGCAGGCATCGATTCAGCGAATTGCCGTATCGCTTCCTCCACGCGCGCTCGCGGAGCCTCGATCCAAACCAAGTCCGTTTCGATCGCGGCGTCGTTGTCGCCCGCAAGGTTCTGATTGCGATCTGCGAGCTCCGTCTCTTTTTTCGCCGTATCTTTCTTTTCGTCTGCTTGTTTCGCCTTGACGTTTTCCGCGGCGGCATTTTCCGCGGCGAAATCTTTGGCGGCTCCATTTTTCGTGAGACCGGCCCGTTCGTTGTCAGCGTCGTCGCTGGCATGCTGGCTATCCCCGGCTAGGTCGATCGCTTGTGCGGCAAGTGCCCGAAAGAATCGTGAGCGGGCCTGCGGATCGTTGGCCAGGTCGAGTTGCACAATGGAGAGTCCCGAGTCGCGCGTCGATGGGCTTAGGTTGAGATCGGATCCAGACCGATCCGCGGCCACTGCATCGGACTCCGATCGACGAGCAAGGGGGGCACCGGCACCCGGAGCTTGTCCGGCAGCGGGCGCGGTCGCGGCACGCATCGCACGCGATGCGTCGCCCGATTCCGGCGCCGAAGGCGGGATACTGCGGGCTGCGCTAGCGGGAGCTCGGGGCACCGCCAGTGTCTCGCTGGCGGGAAGTCCTCCCGCGAGTGCGGGTTCATCGGCGGAAGCGGGGCCACCCGGTGCGCTGTTGCGAAGCCCACCTCCACCCAAGCCACCACCTCCACCCAAGCCACCACCTCCACCAAAGCCACCAACACCTCCACCAGCGCCACCGCCGATACCAGCGCCACCGCCGATACCAGCAGCCTGTCCAGCAGCGGCAGGCAACGGGACTCGGCGTTCCCCAACTCCATCCGCCGTCATTTCCAAGCCTGATTCCGTCATCGGCTCGGACCGCAGTCGCGGTTGGAAATCAGATGCATCCTTTGCTTCTGCTGCCGACATCGGGGACGCTTCTGCTACCTGCGCCGACGACGGTGCATTGACCATCGGCTGATCCATGACGGACCGCGAAGAGGTTGCGCGTTGCACCATCGGCAGTCCGGAATTGGCCAGATTCAACGACATCAGAATGAACAGGGAAGCAGCAACGGTCGCCATCAGCCAGAATCCGCGCTGCCAACGTCGGAGCCGTAGCGAGTCGGGCGTGGTCCGCGGAGTTGTGGTTGGCAAGTTCGAGGTGACGGCGGTGTCCGGCGCCGACCCGGTGAGCATCTGTCGTTCGGCTGCTCGAAGCACCCGCTGCGCAAACGCATCGTCTAATTGCTGAACCGGCAAGCTTTGCAGTCCAGCCCGGACGGAACGCAGTTCGTCAAACAAGCGGGCCGCAGCGTGATCTTCACGGATCGCTTGTTCTACCAACGCCTGCTCTTCGGCGGTTAATTCGCCGTCAAGGTAAGCACTGATCAATTCGTCGGAAACTTTCCTGCTCATCAACGTACTCGGTTGGATTTCATTCCAAGGGGTTTTCCGCCAAGACTTCCTTCAATTCGTCTCGCAATTGCAATCGAGCTCGATGCAGGCGACTCCGCACCGTGCCGACCGGGAGATTCAAGATCTCGCCGATCGTCTCATAACAGCAGCCGTCGATTTCGCGCAGCACCAGAATCGATCGATGCTCGTCGCTTAACGCCGCCAATCCCCTGCGAATCTGTTCGGCTCGCTCTTCCCGGAGCAACCGGTCGTGTGCCGATTCCCCAGCGTCCCGCGGCTCCTGATGCGACGTTTCCCGCTGAGCATCCAACGACACGTTATGCCCCTTGCGCCGCTTGCGCGACATCGCAAAGTTGAAGGCGATGCGATAAAGCCAAGTGTAGAAGGCGCTGGTTCCCTGGAAGGTTTCCAATTTCACAAATGCCTGCACGAAGGCGTCCTGAACCAGGTCTTCCGACTCCTCCCGGCAACCGATCACGTGAACCAGCGTATTGAATAGGCGATCCTGGTACTTTCGAACCAGCAGTCCGAAAGCACTTGAATCCCCAGCCAACGTTGCTTGGATCAAATGGGCGTCGTCTTTCACCGTCGTGTTACCTGTTCTGACGATGGAGCCGATTCAAAAGTTCCCGAGTTCGGGCTCAGCGGGCGAAGAATTCCGGGCGGTTTTCGCAGCACGTAAGCCCAGACCCCCAACGAGCCTGCCAGCAATCCCAGGCTGATCCATTGGGAAATCGTGAGCGACGTGCCGAATTTGCCTGCTTCGTCGTCGCGAATCATTTCCTCCAAGGTCCGGGCGATCGGGTACATCAGCATCAATAAACCCAGGTTTTCCCCGTCCCGTCGGCGGAAGGGATACCAGGTCCAAAGTACCGCGCACAAAGCGAGCGAGCTGACAAAGCTGAACAGCTGCACAGGCTGAACCGGCTTGGCCCGCGGAGGAAGCGTGCTGACACTCCAGCGGTATTCCACCCCGTCGGCCATGGTGAGCGAGATTTCCGGAACGAAGTCGGCGGACGGATCGAGGTAGGCATCCTTCAAACTCGTTACCGGTCGACCTCGAATCGCCACGATCCGGCCTCCCGGAACCACCGATGCCTTGGCCGCCGCACTATCGGGCTCGACTGCCCCTACGGTCGGTGTCCCGTCCGGCCCGGCTTCAATACGTATGCCATGCAGCTGGCCTCGACGAAATTGATGCCAGTACGGGGGGCTTCCTTGCGGAAACTGCACCGTGCAAACTCCCGGGTCGCACGCCCCCGCAAAACAACATCCGTGGCAGAAGCATCCCAAGCGGCCGATCGCCATGCCGATCGCGAGACTCGGAGCAATCAAATCGCAGGATGGCAGGATCGGCATCCGATAACGCCAAGCGTAGAGGATGCCGGCGGCGAACCCCCCAAGCACTCCGCCATAAATCACCATGCCGCCCTCGGTGAATTTCAGAAGCTGCTTGACTGTTTCCATGACCGAGTCGCGACGGAAGTCGTCGAAGTACTGCGTGACGTAAAACGCTCGAGCGCCAACAAAGCCGGCAACACAAGCCACAAACGCCAGCGAGGAGAGTCGCTCCAGGTCCGCCCCCATCTGTTTTGCGCGGTACATCATCATCGCCACGCCGCTGATCGCCCCCAGCATCACCATCGTGCCGAAGCCACGAATCGGTAAGCCCAACGGTTCTCCCTCAAAGCCGCGCTCTTCAACTTGAGGCAGCGCCAACCAGATTACCAGGGCGACGACAACGAAAAGCGGAAGGTTGTTCTTCCAATCCGAGGTGCCCGCGCCGCGTCCCATGCCAACCGCCGTCATCGCGACACCGAAGACAATCCAGATGCCAAGCGCCCATCCGACGCCAAACACCGGAATGCCGAAGAACTCGTGCGGGATGTGGAACAGGGTGTCGAGCATCAATTCATTCGCTGAGGTAGGCGTTGTCGATCAGGCGCGTTGTACCAAGGCGAGCCGCAATCAAAGCGACTGTCCGTTCATCAGCCGATTCGACTGGCTGCAAACTGTCTCCGTCGGCAATGGCGACGTAATCGATTTGCCGGATGCCGGCGTCGCTCAAGGACCGTTCGATCTCCTGTCGGAAAACACCGGCGTCGCGAACGCCGTCGCGGTAGCGCTGCCGGGCTGCTCGCAAACCGCGCGATAACGCCGCCGCCTGTTGTCGCTCCGGTTCACTCAAGTAGCGATTCCGTGAACTCATTGCCAAGCCGTCCGGCTCGCGTACGGTGGGGCAGACCTGAATTTCGATCGGCAGATCCAGGTCGCAAACCATGCGTCGAATGACCAGCGATTGTTGGAAGTCTTTTTGACCGAAAAAAGCGATGTGTGCGGGGACCAAATGAAACAGTTTCAGCACCACGGTCGCGACACCGCGAAAGTGCCCGGGCCGGGCTGTGCCCTCGAGTGTCGTGGCCACCGCGGGTGGTTCCACATAGGTGGAGAAACCGGGCGGATAGATCGCGTCCTTCTCCGGAACGAATACCAGATCGGTGCCTTCGCTTTTCAGCATGGCAAGATCGCTATCGAGCGTCCGCGGATACTTGCTGAAGTCCTCCTTCGGACCGAACTGAGTCGGATTCACGAAGATGGTTGCCACCGCGATGTCGCATGCTGCTCGCGCTTTCCGCACCAGACTCAAATGGCCCTCGTGCAGCGCACCCATCGTCGGTACCAAACCGATACGGCGACCGGATTCACGCAACGCCAGCACGCACCGCTGCATCTCCCTGCCATCAGTCACTACGTCCATGGGCACTTCCATCGGCACTTCGAACGGCTCTTCGATCGGTGTCCTGTTTTGCGAGACCCGGCGATTGTGAATCGTCGGAAGATCAACGCTCGGGATCGGTCGGGCAGCTTGCCTGCATGGCCGCCAAGGCCTCCTCGACCACCGTATTCTCGTCCGCCGTCGTCAAGTGTAACACAGGACCGCGATTCTTTTGAGTCATCTCCTCGCGAAGTGCCGCGGCAAATGCGATCGCTTGCTCAACGGACTCAGATGTGCTGGCATCGATCCGCCCGTTTCCGACGGGAGTGTCCAAGAAGAGGGTGAATTTTGCGTCCATCAAAGCAGCCGTCTCAAGGTTCGATCGGGCGATGGGTTGCGATCGGTCCGGTTCGCGGAGGTAAACGGTCGACCAGGAAAGCAGTTCGCGTAGGGAGTAATCGCTGCAGACCCATTCCTGCGCTGTGAGGCCTTGGAACAGCGCTGAGGATCGATGCAAAGGAGCCAGCAGCTTCTCGATGAACAAATCGCCCGGCGACGACAGGAGCTGCTCATAGGCAACCGGACATTGAATGCGACGCAGGGGAAAGCGGTTTGCAATCGCGGCCATCAACCGGCGCTTTGCCGGCATGTTCACACCGCAGATCACCACGTATTTGGGCGAACGTTCCATGTGTTCGCGGAGATGCTGCAGCGTCCATCCCGTGCGAGGATCGGTGATTTCGGATGCAACTTCGCAGGCCGGTTCCAACACGAACGCACGAAACGCCATCCTCGGGTGCGGCAAGACAAGATGCTCGGTGTGGCGCAGCGCGTCACCGACCAGCAACAGGTCGAGATCAACGACGCGCGGTCCCCAACGCTCCTTCCGCTCGCGTCCCAGTCGCGTCTCGATCCGCTGCAAGACTCCCAGGAGTTGCTCGGGAGCAAGGGTGGTCTCGCATCGTATGACGCCGTTTGTGTAGTCACGCTGTCCCGTCGGCCCGCCGACGGCCGTCGTACGATACAGCCGACTGACGCGCGTCACGCGCACGCCCTCGGTCCGTCCCAACGCTTCGATGGCCGCTTGAAACGTCGCGATGGGATCGCCCTGGTTCGCGCCGAAACCGATCAGTGCCGTAACGGGAGGCCGGGCGACAGCCGAGGTGTCAGTCAGGGAGTCAGGTGGATGGGACATCGACAGGTGCTCCAACCGTTCCTGAAACAACGAAGGCGATGAACTCTGGCGGGAATTGGGTCGGGAAGGTTGGCCGGGACCCGCGCGAAAAGCATGCTCACGATCAAGATACTAGCGAAATCGGCATGCGCGATACCGATACGCGAGACACCGGCGCCACAAATAAAAACGGCGGAGCAGACCTAGTGTCTACTCCGCCGAACTGTTTGCCGCTCCATCCCTGAGCGGCGTGTTCGAAAAGCACGAGGGGGACCTCCCTACCACGACTCTCGCCGTCGACAGTCGGATCCTTCAGTCGCCGCCCCCCAAGCTACTTCTCAAGACACAGTGGATTCGCACTCGGTGATTGCCGCACCCGG
>JBJOLO010000597.1:0-20584 GCA_046045565.1 Planctomycetota bacterium
GGACGCCGACGTTTCTTGTCGACAAGTTTCAATATGACCTGGCGACCGCGGGGTTGAACGGCACGATCTTCATTCACTTGGCGAGCGCTTTGACCGTGCCACTGATGGGGTACGTTGCCGATCGGGCCGCGCTCCGCTGGCCGCGCGGACGCATCATTCCCCAAGCAGCCGGACTGCTACTGGGCTCCATCTTTGTTGCCTGGGTCGGAATGGCCGATAGCCGCTTCACGCTGATCATCGCCATGACGCTGTTCGGGATCTGCAAGGGCGCCTACGATTCAGGAATCTTCGCGTCGCTATTCGACGTCATTCCGGCGCGTTCGCGCGGAACGGCGGCGGGACTCATGAATACCGTGGGATGGGGTGGCGGGGCCTTGGGCCCCTTTTTTACAGGATGGTTCAGCGAACACGGCCCCTACGAGTCGCGGATCGACAACATGAGTGCGGCGATTTCTTCGTGCTCCGCCTTGTATCTGGCGAGCGGCATTGTGCTTGCGATTGTCTGCTGGCGCACCGTTGCAGGTCGGCGAAATGGCAACGCGGGCGACGAACTGGCGTGAAAACCGGTTACTGACGCTCGGCGATCACTTGCTGGAACAGGTCGAGGTGCATCCGAGCCATTTGGTCGAGCGAAAACTCGAGTTCGACGCGACGACGGGCCGTCGCAGCACGCTGCGCTGCGGAACGCGGATCCGAAAGAACCACCGTGATCGCCTTGGCGATCGACTGTACATCGCGAGCCGGCATCAGCAGGCCATGGATACCGGGCTCGATGACCGAACGATTCCCCGGAATATCACTGGCCACCACCGGTACCCCGGCCGCCATCGCTTCCAAAAGCGCGATCGAAATGCCCTCCTGGTGGGACGGCAACACAAACAGGTCGGCTGCGTTCAGCACATCCTGCACGTCGTCAAACGCGCCGGGCATGGCTACCTGTTGACGCACGTCGCAATCGCGAATCGTGTCGAAAAGCGCATCCCGATCGGGACCCTCTCCGACGATCCAAAGACGGGCCGTCGGGTGTGTGGCAAGCACGATGGGCCAGGCGCGGATCAGCTCGTGCAGCCCCTTGGCAGCATCAAGCCTTCCGGTGTAGACGACGACCGGCGTTTGATCGTCTGCAGCCAAATCATGATTCACCTCAACGAGAATCGCCCGCGCATCGCCACGCACTCCGCCATGCCTTGGCGGTGGGATGGCGACCCCGTTTAGAATCCGCTCGATCCGCTCCGCCTCGAACCCCGCCGCCAACATCTCGTCGGCAATCGTCGGACTGGGTGCGATCAACCGGTCCGCCCGGCGACAGCATCGACGGATGCGTATGCCGAATCGCCCCGTCTCGTGCCAGTGGCAATCGCCTGTCGCGCCGGCACCTTCCGCACGCACCACCACCGGAACTCGCGTCGATTCCATTGTCGTGATGGCGGCGTACGCATCGTGCTTCAACATCGATACATATACGACATCGATTTCTTCGATATGCCTCCGCAGCCAGCGGTTGAGCCCGACCATGTACCGCAAGGTGCCCCAGCCGCGACGAGCCGGGTTGGGGATCCGTACCACAGGGACCTCGCGATGCACCACGTCGGTCGGCCAATCACTCTCCCACTGCGCCGTTACGACGCGAGGCTGGTGGCCCTGCCTCAAAAACTCCGCGGCCAGATTCGCCATGACCATCTCGGCCCCACCCACTAAGGGCCAGAATCGGCGAGTCACCATGGCAATACGCAGCGAATTCATTGCGGTTTCCGTGCGATTTCCTCGGGCGTTAACACCGCAATGAACGGCAAATTGCGATATGCATCGCAATAGTCCAACCCGTACCCGACGACAAACTCGTCGGGAATGTCGAATCCCACAAAGTCGGGCTTGAGTGGTACTTCGCAACGCGCCGTTTTTCGCAGCAGCACCGCCGTGCGTACCGAGCGTACGCCCGCCTCCTTCAGCAGCACCACAATCCGTTGCAGCGTGTGCCCCGTGTCGAAGATATCATCGATCAGCAGCACATCGCGGCCAACAATGTCGGGCGTCCGTTCCAAGTTCACCACTAATTCGCCTCGCTCCGTGCCACCTCGATAACTTGACGCCTGCAAGACACCAACGCGCAGCGGCATGGCAAGTAAACGAATGATGTCTGCGAGCAAGACGACACTGCCCGTCATTACGGCCAGGATGGTAAGCGGCGCTTCGCCATAGTGGCGCGCGATATCGTCGGCCATTCGCCGCACGCCGACCTGGACTTGCTCTTCCGACAGCAGAACTTTCACGCTTCTGACTTTCGCTACGGGACCCTTTTGGACCGGGCAAAAACATTTTAAGGTATAGCGGTCACGCCAGAATAGCGGTACCCACCCGGCACACAGCACCCGGCACACAACAGCAGGGCACCGGCAGCGGATATTCGTGAGCAGTATTGGCGGTGGGAACCTCAGCACGACACGGCGATGGGAGCCGGCGACAAGAACGGACGGCCTCAAGATGGGCGATCGGTGGGAAGAAGTCACAGTGGGCGGGCATCCGTGCGATGTCTATCAACCTCAGAAACCGCATCCGCGTGGTTTCGTCGTCATCTATCTTCATGGCGTGCACCTTCAGCGACTGGTCGATAAGCCCGCGTTCACCGCGGCATTTGCCCAGCACGGATTGACCGTCGTGGCGCCGATGACGCAACGGAGTTGGTGGACGAACCGGATCTGCCCTGAATTCGATGCGCGGTTGACGGCGGAACAGCACCTGCTGCAAAACGTGCTGCCCTATATCGATCAACGGTTCGCCGCGAGTGCTCCGCGAATCGGCCTGCTCGGAACGAGCATGGGCGGACAGGGTGCGCTGCGATTCTCCTATAAACATCCGCGACTGTTCCCGGTCGTAGCTGCACTCTCGCCGGCCATCGACTACCAGCAGCGGTTCTACGAGGAACACGATACGATTTCGCAGATGTACGACGATCCGGAATCGGTGCGTCAGGATACGGCGCTCTTGCACGTGCATCCGCTGAACTGGCCGAAGCATCAGTTTTTCTCCTGCGATCCCACCGACTACCGCTGGTGGGACAGCGCGGATCGACTCCGCATGAAGCTCCATTCGCTCGGCATCCCTTTCGAATGCGATTTGGAAACCAGCGGCGGCGGACATGGCTTTGAGTATTACAGCCGCATCGCTCCGCGGGCGATTGAATTCCTGGTGATGAGGCTCGAACAGGAAGCGCGCAGCCAACCGGAGTCGGTGTAACCGTTCGTTTCATGGCTGCAAAAAAACATATCATGGTCGTGGAGGACGAACCCCATCTGGCGCGCGGAATCTCTTTCAATCTCGAGGCTGAGGGCTACCAGGTCACGATCGCAGGCGACGGGCACACGGCCTTACGACACTTCGAGACCACCCCCCGGGACTTCGATCTGGTGATCCTCGATCTGATGCTGCCGGGGATGAGCGGCTATGCGGTTTGCGAGTCGATTCGCAAATGGGGCATCGATGTGCCCATCTTGATCCTTAGTGCGCGAACCTTGTCGGAAGACCGGACGCGAGGTTTCGATCTGGGGGCGAACCAGTATCTCACCAAACCGTTTGAACTGGAGGAACTCATCAGCCGCGTCAGGAATCTATTGACGCATTATCCTCGCGGCAGCAGCACCCCCGTTCCACCTCCCCCGCCCTGCCTGGAGGTCTATTCGTTTAACGAGGCCGTCGTCAATTTCAAAACGTTTGAGGTCACGGTTCGCGGTGAGTCCGTGGCCATGACATCGCTGGAAATGAAGCTCTTGCGCTATTTCATCGAAAACGAGGGCCGGGTGATTCCTCGCAGCGAGTTGCTGGAGAAAGTCTGGGAGATGCCGGGATTCGCCAACACCAGGGCCCCGGATCAGTTTATCCGCAGGCTCCGTAAGCTCTTTGAAACCGATTCGGCCAACCCGCAGCATTTCCTCACAATCCGCGACGCAGGCTATCGCTTCGTCTCCGGAAGGTGATGTTCGAGGCGCAACGCCATCATCGCGGAGTGGAATCGCAACCGATCGCAGGGCCACCCGAAGCGATGCGAAGCCCCTGCCGGCACGGGTCGTCGGCTCCCCGCTGTTTCGCGCCGGCATCGTTTCGCTTTCTACGCAACCAAGCGTTATACTTCCGTCTACTCGCAGAGCCCCTCCTCGGTTTGCTCTGTGTTTACGTTGGATCCGTACCTTTCCCGACGCACTTTTCGAGAACCCGATCATGCGTTTTCTAGCTGGCCTCGCCGCCCTGCTGCTGATTCCGGCGTCCCTTTCAGCACTCCACGCGGCCGACAAAAAGAAACCGACTACGAGCGACATCAAACGCCAGCAACAGGACGTTCAAAAGGCAAAGGAGAAGCTGAAAGACGAGCAGCAGGATCTCAGTCAAGCGAAAACGGCGGCGACACGCGCCGATGCGGCACTGGACCGCGCCACCCAGGCGGTCGCGGCCCTTCGGCGGCAAATCCAAAACGAGCAACTCAACGCGGGTCCCTTGGTCGCCACGCGGAAACAATTTGACGAGCTGAAACAGAAAATGGAAGACGTCGCAAAGCCGGTGCGCGAACAACTTCGCAGCAATCCGAATTATCGCGACGCGATTACGCTTCGGGATCGACTGCAGCAACAACTCGATAATCCCACCGGCAGCGGGTCGGGTGCCATCGTGGCCGCCGAGCGCTTGGCGAAAGAATTGGTAGCCGCCAACGGCAACGTGCGCCAGTTGGAAAACGAAGCGCTCGCAAAAGTCCCCGAATACCAGTCGCTCGATGCGGAAAAGCGGCGACTCGAGAACGCGTTGCAGGACATGGCCAAGCAGCGCGAAACGCAACTGGCGAACGACCCCCGGTTGCGAAGAGCTCAAGAGGAACTGACCAAAGCCAAGCAAGAGGCCGCAGAGGCGGAAAAGAAACTACGACGCGAGCTTCAACAGCAATCGGCCGCACAGCAAAAAGTGCGGCAGGAAGAGAGCGAAAAACGCGCGATCGAACAGCGAAAACGGGACGCGGATCGTAAATCGAAGTCGCAAAAGAAAAAGTAGCGACTCGAGCTACTTTACGATGCGACGGAAGGTTAAGTTGGCTGGCATTTTTTCGGGATCGGTCGAGGGCACCGTCACGGTGTTGTCGTCAGTGAAAACAAGCTTCGTTTCCTGCGGCTTGTCGGTCCGGCCAAGGTAAACCGCGGTGCCATCCACCCGCGTGACCTTCCATGTGAACGTCTCGTTCGCTTGAAATGATCCCTCGAACGTTCCCGTGCGGTCGGCGCGGAAATCGAACTCGGCTTTCAGCGTCGTCGCGACCATGGCAAGCAACGGATTCCCGTTGGTGAGCGACGAACTGTCGAGCTTCCAGCGCCCCACCAGTCGCTTCTCTGCGACCTGCGTCGCCGATTCACCGCACCCCGCCAGGAATAGCAGACTCAAACAGCAGAAAGTGCAAAGCCGTGGCAGTTTCATGTTTCGTTTACCTTGATTTTCCTTTCACGTGGCGGCAATACTGGGGCCTGGCCGTTCACCAGAACCTAACCGATAGCTCACCTGATGGGAATGATCGACGACCATCAGGATATCGACGCAGTTGTTGTCGCCACGCCCGACCCTCTCGATGCCTCAGCTAGCATCTGGGCGATGAAGCTGGGCAATGTCGCCTATCGAACGGGCAAGACGATCGAATGGGACGCCAAGACGTTGTCGGCAAAGCATTGCCCCGAAGCAGCCGGCGATGTGCGGCGACCCTATCGTAAAGGCTGGGAAGTCTGGCAGTTACGCGTTCCAGCCGGGTCAAACGGACCGCTCCCCCCAATCAATCCAAGACACACACGTTCTGCGACCCGCTCCATTCCAAGATCCATTCCAAGACACACACGTTTTAGGCGGTGCTAGCAACGAAACTGAGTAAATCGTGTGTGTCTTGGAATCGATTTGGCAGCGGGTTGGCGGGGACCCTGGACTTCGGCCGAGATTCGTTAACCCGGCAAATCGATGTGACCGCCCCCCCCCTCTGTCCTGGGCACCCAAGCCCTTTCAAAAACCCGACGGAATAGCTGTCTGTTTGGGGAACTCTGTGAATCTGTAAAAAGACTTGTATCGCGCTGATCCGATAGGTATAAATGCGCATTGATGTAATCGGGGCCAAGCCGTTTTTGGCTCCCAGTCGAGCGAAGCCGTACGAGCCCCTCGACGATCTCCGTCGCCTCATGAGGATTCGATCATGCTGAAGCTTCTCACCGGTCGTCGTCGCGGCAATTGCGAGGGGTCAACTCGCCGGGACTTTCTGAAAGTTGGCTCACTTGGCATGGGTGCCTGCAGCCTTTCGGGCTTGCTTCGCCAGCGTGCGGAAGCAGCGTCACAAGGGCGACAGACGAAAGACACCTCGGTGATCTGGTTGTGGTTGAGTGGTGGGCCGACGCATGTCGAAACATTCGACCCGAAGATGACCGCTCCATCGGAATATCGCAGCGTGACGGGCGAGGTGGCGACGAATCTGCCGGGCGTCACGTTGGGCGGAAACTTTGAGCGTATGGCAAAGGTCGCAGACAAGATGGCCTTCGTTCGCTCGTTTGCTCATACGAACAGCGGACACGGTGGTGGCACGCACTACGTCATGACCGGTTACGATCATCGGCTGGCCGACAACGGAGCGGCTCCCGATCGTCCCGGTATCGGCTCGATCGTTGCTCGAGCTCGCGGCACGAATCACCCTGTCACCGGTATCCCGACCTATGTTCGCATGGGCGGCATCTACGGTGACGGCCCGTCGTTCTTGGGAACGGCTTATGGACCGTTCGATCCGAGCGGTGAGGCTCGGCAGAACATGTCGCTGGTAGTCGGCAAGGACCGCTTTGGCAGCCGACGAGAACTATTGCAAGGCATTGACAACGTTCGTCGCTCTGCCGACCGCAGCGGATTGGTAGAAGGCTTGGACTCGTTTGAGCAGCAGGCATTCGACATCATCTTGAGCCGTTCGCAGCAGGCGTTCGATCTGAAGTACGAAGATCCTCGCGTCGTGGAACGCTACGGCACCGGCTTGGGCCAGCAGATGTTGCAGGCTCGCCGGCTTTGCGAGGCTGGCTGCGGTTTCGTGACGATCAATTTCGGCGGTTGGGACATGCACGGTGGGATCAAGGCCGGCATGGACAGCCTTGGACCGCAAGTCGATCGCGCGGTTGCCGCGTTGGTCGAAGACATGGACCTCCGAGGGCTGAACGAGAAGATCCTGCTGGTGGTCAGCGGCGAGTTCGGCCGCACGCCGAAGATCAACGGCGGTGCCGGTCGCGATCACTGGGCTCCGCTCAGCACCCTGGCTTTTGCCGGCGGCGGCTTGAAGATGGGCCAAGTTATTGGCGAGTCGGCAGAGAAGGTCGATGTGCCGAAGTCGACCCCGATCGGACCGCAAGACATGATGGCAACCGTCTTCGATGTGCTCGGTATCGACGGCCGAGTCCAGTACGTCAATCAAGCTGGTCGACCGGTCTATATGATCGAGCAAGGTCGACCGATTGAAGAATTGGTCTAAGCCAATCGCTGACTTACACCACAATGATCCTTCGCAAACCAGCGGCCACAGGCCGCTGGTTTTTTTCGTGCAACTCTGGATTCTTGATGTCGTTGTCTCACCGTAGAGTAAGGAGGGTCCACCGAAGTGGGAGCCCTCCTCCTCGTCAATCCGTACGTGCAGGTTTCCCGCATACGGCTTTCGCAGAGACGGTTCATTCAGAGGTGCACTCAAGGCAGTGGCGATCGTTCACAGGCGTCGCAGACCGAGGTCGTGGACGGGAGCATAAAACGACTTGCCTGCCGGGGCACGGTAGGCTCGTTGACTGCGACGCCGCAGGTGGTGATTGACTCGATTCACAATCAAGGAGTGCATCGAGCGAAAGGCCTTCCGCGGTTAACCGTAGCCGAAGTAGTTCGTCCACCCCGTCGACCCAGCGTTGAGCTGCCCAATCATCGTAATGACGGGCTGAGAGCAGCGCTTGGAACTTGTGAGTTGCCGTATCGTCTCGCGTGCCTTGGCCATGGCCTTACGGCTGGCGAGGATCACGAAGGCATCCGCGTAGCGAACGATCTTGGCTTTCGCCCATTGGGCAGGTCCGGACGATGCATGGAAGGCACGTTCGAACCAGTGAAGGTATACATTCGCGAGTCGAGGTGATATCACCCCGCGCTCAGGTGTACCCTTATCGGATCGAGGGATGTGCTTTTTCCCATGGTCATCGGTCCGGAGCGCGAGGCTCTTCCCATCTCCCCCCCTGCATCCGCAAGCGCGTCGCCTTGCATTCCTCCGCGACTCGGTGACTCCGTGTTAGACCGACCTACGGCTTTGCCGGCGTGGCGTCGCCCACGAGCTGCTTGCGGATCAGTTGGGTCGTCGTACCGTTCCAAAGCAGCAGTGAGCCGTCGGCCGTTCCGGCGGCGACCAGTTCACTGCCGGGCGTGGCGTCAACGCAATGCAACCACGTGGCGGCACCGGCGAAGTTGCGAAGATTACCGCCATTTGCTGCTTGGTGCATCCGGACGACTTTGTCTCCACTGCTGGAAACCACGATATCGCTGGACCCGACAAAGCGAATCGCCGTGATGTGCCGAGTCATGTTCGGCACGGTGAGGCGTTGATCGGCTGTTTCGGCATCCCATACTTTAATGGTGTTGTCTGCCGAGGAGGTTGCCAGTGTTTGACCATCGGACTTCCAGGCGACGCCGAGCACGTAATTGGTATGTCCTTCGAACCGTCGCAACACTTGACCTGTTGCGATTTCGAACGTTCGCATGTACTTATCAGCTCCGCCCGACGCAATACGTCGGCCATCAGGCGAGATCTTCGCTGAATGAACGACGTCGTCATGAGCCTGCGGTAAGTGCAACGTCCGCGAGCCATCGGCGAGCTTGAACAAGTGGAGTTCACCATTCCGCGACGGTACTCCGCCTCCAACAAGCAGTTGACTTGAGTCACTACTAAAGTCGACAGACATAACACGGTCAGAGATCAAATCGGGTTTGTCTACCGCCCCGATGGTTCGTTCGAGTTGCCAAGCGGGATTGAGTTCCCAAACGTTTGCCGATTGATCAGCGGATACCGAGACGAGCCGCGAGGAGCCGACAAACGCTAGTCCACTTAGCGCCGCTTTGTGTCCGGCAAACGCGGCGACCGGGGCGCCGGTTTCACCATCCCAGGCATGCAGGCTGGTGTAATCGCCAGCCGTGGCCAGCAGTCGACCGTCGGGCGAGAAGGCAACAGCGCGAATCGGCTGCTCCGCGGTCGTCGCTTCCAGCGTTGCCGTTTCCAACAGCTTCTTCACTTCCGCCAATTGCGCGTCGGCCTTGGTGACGGCATCCTTGAGGACGGGGACGCGCGCCTTGCCTTGTTCCAGATCGCGCACCGCGATGTCATTTTGTTGCATGGCAAGTCGCTGGGCTGCCTGCGAAGTTCGCAGTGCCGTCATCGCATCGGTAAATGGTTTCTGCGTGGTCGTGACTTTCTGAGCCGCCTCATTGGCAGCGGTCGCGGCTGCTTGTGCTGCAGCGGTGGCAGTTTGCACGGTTTGTTGAGCCTGCGTCACCTTCTGCTGGGCGGCGGTCGCTGCCTGCGTTGCCTCGGCGGCAGCTTGTTTCAGCGTCGCGTCGTTCGGTGCCGCATTCGCCGCAGTCGTCCGCTGGGCAGCACGCTGCTGGGCAATCAGCATCTCGGCGTCCAACGACTTCGCCGTCGTTTCGGCGGCCGCTCGCGCAATCTGCATCTTGCGGGCTTCCGCCGACGCCGCAATCGATCCCTTCTCCGCGGCAATCTTCTGTTCCGACGCCTGGTTCAGTGCCGTTTGCTTCTGCGTCACATCGGTATTCGCCGTCGCTAGCGCCGCAGCCGCCTTTTGAGCTGTATCGGTGCGAACGGGGATTTCCTTTTCTGCCGCATCCAGCTGCTGTTTCATGACCGTCAACCGGTCGTTGGCCGCCAGTTGCTGCTGCGTCAACCGCGTGACCGCAGTGCGCCGCCGCAAATCGCCTCGCAGTTCCGCGATCTGTTGGCCGTTGATATTCCACAAGCGAGCCGTCTTGTTGTCGCTTACGGACGCGAGTCGCTGACCATCCGGTCGCACCGCAACGCCAAGCACCGGGGCTCCATGAGCCAATTGCGCGGTCGCTTGTCCGTTTTCCAGATTCCATCGCCGAATCGTGCCATCGAGACTCCCGGAGAACACCTGCTGCGGTACGCCCGGGATCGCAGCCAACGACGTCACGGCCCCCGTGTGACCGGGAATCACTTTGAGTACGTTGAGCGTTAATTGCCATACTCCGTCGAGCGATCCGGCGAGAAAGTGTCCGCGGTCGCCGACGACGTGCAGCGCGGCAATGGCCTGCGCACCGGCGTTGGCCTGTGCGCTGGGGGCAAATCGTTGCAATACGGCACCGCTCGTCGCATCCGCGACAATCACTGCCGGTTTTTCACCCAACAGTCCGGCGATTACCTTGGTACTATCGGCTGATATGGCAACGGCTCGCACCGGGCCGCTGAGCGCAGCGATCTGCTGAATTCCAAACGCACCGCCGCTCGGCGCCCAGAGACGGACCACCGCATTTTCACCTCCGGTCGCCAACCATTGATCGTTCGGTGCCACGGCCAGGGACAGAATCGGACCGCCGTGACTGGCATTGAATGTGGGTTGTC
Source organism: Planctomycetota bacterium (assembly GCA_046045565.1). GTDB lineage: Bacteria > Planctomycetota > Planctomycetia > Pirellulales > Pirellulaceae > VGZA01. Next base: position 10,655 of record JBJOLO010000597.1, read on the forward strand.
CCGTTTCCGTCTGATACCCTCGTAGCGATCCATCTTTCGCTGCGGCAATAATCGCTTGTGATGCCGCATGAAATGCGAGGGCCGTGATCGGCTGCATGTTTCCATCGCACGCACGCCAAAACATCAACGGTTGCGACCACAATCGGCCATTCGCGTCACCCAGGGTAATGCGATCGAGCATCGGTCCGTCGAGCAAAGCGTAGGTTGCAGGCGCTTCCTCGATCCATTCCAGCAACCGTCCTTGCTCCAGTTCCCAAACGATGGTCTCGGAAGCGCTATTCGGAACGGCGCTATTTTGGACGGCGTGCGAGACCAAGCGCTTGCCGTCACCCGAAACCTGCAGCGAAAGCGGCGGGCTTTGATGACCCGTACAGGTCTGCACCAATTGGCCGCTTGTCAAGTCATACAACCGAATCAGCTTGTCTTCGCTCGCTACCACCACTCGCTTTGCATCCGCCGTGAGCACCGCGGAGACGGGCGGAGACACGACCTCAAACGAGCGACTCGCCTGACCGTCAGCCGGATTCCAGAATCGAACGGTACGGTCGGCCGAGATCGTGAACGGCTGATTCGCAGCCAGATACCCTGCGCCAAGAATCTTGCCTGCGTGCCCGGCAAAATCTTTCACGGGCATTCCATCGGCCACGTTCCACACACGGGCCTTGTTGTCTGCACCTGCCGAGAACACTTGCGTTACGTCGGGACTGATCGCCACGGCCGTGATCGCGGCGCCCTGCCCCATGAACTTTTTCAATTCGGGTTGCTGAGGATTTGTTAAATCCCAAAGACGAACCGTTTGATCGTCACTACCCGACACCAGTCGATTTCCGTCGGAGGAAAACGCGATGCTGCGAATCACACCCTCGTGCCCCGTCAGCGTCAGAAGCAACTGTCCGTTTTCGAGATTCTGAATCAGAATCGCCGGCTTTCCTGCCGCCGTACCGGCCAGGGCAACGATCCGCTTCGCGGAATGCGTTGCGATGACACTTACCGTCGATCGACCGGTCGGCGCGATTTCTTTCACCGGTTCCGCGACGAGATTTTTCCACAAGGTAATGCCGCCGTGTTCGGCACCCGAGGCAAGCAGTTTTCCATCGACCGAGGACGCGGCCGCGGTCACCGCGCGGGGACTACCTCGCCAACGACGCAACACCGCAGGCTGCGGCGCCTTGCGCAGAGTCAGCGATCCGTCGGCCGAACCCGTCACCACATAAGGTGGCTCCTCGGCCGCAGTCGCCGGCAAGAAGGATATGGCCGTCGCAGGACCGCGATCGAGTTTCCAATCGCAAACGGTCTGCCACTTTCCATCCTCTGCCCGCTTCACAACTCGCAGATTGCCCATTCCGTCCGCCAAGGCGGCGTGGCGACCATCTCGTGATACGACGAATTGACGGAGATCGGCGATCGAGAGCTCCCATTTCGCAGGCATGCTTTCGGGAATCGTCCACGAACGAACCATGTTGTCCGCACCGGCGGTAACCAGAATCGGAGGCGCATTCGCGGCACCCTCGACAAACTCCACCGCATTCAATCCGGCAGGTGCTTCGATCATTCCCTGCGGAGCACCGTCTGCAACGCGCCACAAGCGTACGGAACGATCTTGTGACGCGGAAAGCAGTACGGCATTATCGGGCGAGAAACGCAACGACGTAACTTTGTCCACGTGTCCGGTTAGCGTCGGTCCCGGTTTGCCATCTTTCGCGCTCCACAGACGGATCGTGTGGTTCGCCAAAGCCGTGGCAATCCAGTCCTGATTCGAACTCACCGCGACGGCGGTCACCGGGGCGCCGGCAGCCAATTCCAGCGCCTTCACATCATTGGGTCGACGCCAAATCTTGACCTCGCGGAAACTGCCGGAAGCCAGCAGGTCGCCTTCAAGATTGAACGCCAGCGATTCCACCAAATCTCGATGTGCAATCGGCAGAGCCGGCGGTGCACCCGCGGGCTGCGCGGCAGCCAAAGATCGGTCTGCCAATTCCGCAATCAATTGACCGCTCGGCGCATGATACAAATACAGTCTGTTTCCGCGACTGGCTGCCACAATCTGACCGTCAGCCGTCAGCGCGACGGCGAACACGGGACCAAAGGACGGTGATAATGCCTGCCATTGTTTCGGAGAGGGCAACCCCACTCCTGTCCCCGAGGATTTGGCACCCTGATCAATCCAAAGTCGCAACAGCCCGAGTTCATCCGAAGTCAAGGCAATCGCATTGACCTTGTTTCCTGTCGGCGGCATCACCGGTTCATCCTGATGACTCGCCAACTTCACCATGAGGCTCTCATCGCCTTTGCCCGGGACCATCGCCGGACCGCTGTCGCCGCCTTTCTTCATCCCTTCCGGCGACTCCAGACTCAACGCTCCCAGCTTCTTGCTGGCGTTGTGGCACGCCAAGCAACTCCTCTGCAGCATTGGCAGGATTTCTTTCTCGAAAACCACCGGTTCGGCCCGCTGAACTTTGGTGATCGGAATGGGAGCGGCAAGCAATGCGGTCGACGGAAGCGTGTTCAGCAGGAGGATCGCGATCGAACCTATCGCCTTCAGTATCCATGTTCGAAGGTTGCTACGCATAGATATAGGGATCATCGATTCTCCTCCGCAGCCGTAGGTATTTTCGTCTGAACTCGACTCCGGTACAGCCTCATGATTGACGTGCATTCGACCGACCGATTCGTTCGTGCGATCGTGGCAGGACCATGGCTGACGGGTTATTTTGCTGGAGCTGGTTCCACTTTTTCGACGGTGAGTGCCAGCGGGTGATCGAGGGTGAGCGGCTGGCCATTGAAGTTCATCGTGAGCCGCAAGATCACGTTGTGATTCCCGGGGGTGGCCGTCGGTTGGCACATCAGCACCACCTTGCCATCCGTCTGATTACCGGGGACCGCTACGTTGGCCGCCTGCAAACCGGCGACGCCCGAAGGCGGCACCACTTGCATCGCCACATCTCCGGTGAAGCCGAAGAGCCGTTCGACCTTGAAGGGGATCTCGATCATCTGGCCCTGTTTGACACTCGCTTTTTCCGGCGAGCCGCTTAGCTTCAGCGGATACTCGGCGATGCGAATCGTCACGGGCGTGGAAGGAATATTGGTATTGAAGGCTCGCAGCGTCGCCTGCTGCTGCATCGTTTGCGAGCGCTGGTCGATCTTTTGTTTTTCCTGTTGCGCGAGCGTCAACAATTGTTGCGCGGCTTGTTGCTCTTTGTCCGCTTTTTGTTTGGCTTCTTGTGCGGTCTTCTGCTTGGTATTGGCTTCCGTGAGCTTGGTTTCAGCGACCTTGGCTGCCTCGATAGCGTCTTTGGCCTTTTTCGTTGCGTCATCAAGAACCTTTTGCGCGGCGACCGCTTTTTCTTTGAGCGCCGCATCGTTGGGTTGGGCGGCCGATTCTTTCGCCGCGGCAGCCTGCGCATCCGTGGCCGCCTTCAGTGCGGTATTCGCGGCCGTTACCGCTTGATCGGCAGTCGCCTTGGCTTGGGTGGCCGTGGTGACTTCCGTAGTTGCTGCGGTCAGCGCCGTGGTCATCTGTTGAGCGACGGTCTGAGCCTGCGTGGCTTTTTGCTGGATCTCCGTCAGCGTCTTGGCCGCTTGGTCTTGCCGCTCCTTGGCCTTGGCGGCACCTTCGGGATTTCGCGCGTAGTTCACGCCTTGCACCGATCCGGCCAAGTAAAACGAGTAGGTACCGGGCGGGGTATTCGCCTGCAATCGCAGTTCGAAATCACCGGCGTTGTTGGCACCCGCAGCGACCTGCGGTGCGGGGATGTTGGGCGGTAAGCCGATCGGGAAACCGGTGATCGTCCCTGCGGCTCCATCTTGTCTGGTGATCGCATAGGGGATTTTCACAACACCGCCTCGCGCGGTTTCGATGACCTTCCCGTCGCCGGCAGTCATCGCCATCCGCGCCGTTTCGCCAGCAGAAACCGTGACCGGAATCATGTCAGCGATCCGCGCCCGCGTGCTGGGTTGCTCGGCATTGGGTTGATTGAATTGCAGCGGATCAAGTGACATACCGGCCCGCGCGGTGCGCACCAACGGTTTGCCCTGGACGGTCGCTCTTCCGGTGACCTGCAACGCACCGCTCGCCGCAGCCGCATTGGCGTCAGCGGCAAGCACGACGGTGGTGAAAAACGCAGCAGGCCCGATGATCACTTCCGGTGCGGTCACACCGGCCGGCAACCCCGCTGCGGTGATGGTAATCTCGCCATCAAACCCGTCGTAACGTGCCGCCACAACCCTTACCGCTTCACGACCGCCCTTTCGCAGTAGCACCGCTCCGGACGTGTCGATCGGAATGGCCACCAGGCGAAAATCGGGCTGCGGCGCGCGGACAACCAAGCGATAGACGAGCCGCGGATCGTTGTGCAATTGGCTGTAGCCTTCGCGAATCAGAATGCGATAGGTGCCATCCGCCGGCGCAGTGAATTTGTAAGCCGGGTCGTAGCTTCGCTGATCGAACTCGCGGCCGCCATGACGAACATCGACATCATCGACCGTCGCGATCGGCGTGATCTGCTCCATCCCCATCTCGTTCTTCGATACGCGCTGGATCACCAGCGTGGGGTCGGTGGGCACGCCCAGTCTCTGCGAAATCACCTCGATCCACAAAACCTCTCCCGTCTTCGCGTCGAACGTGTACCAATCCGTATCGCGTTGCGGATAGAACTGGCCCATTACTTCGCACGGCGGAGTCAGTTTTTGAGCGTTGGCCGGTGTGTTGTTATCGGCCTGTTCGCGAACAACGGGACTCGCTGCGGCGGTGACCAGCACGGGATTCGAGGGGCCCTGCGGCGAGTTCACTCGAAATTCGACGCCATCGAGTGCGAACTGATGGGCCTCCAGACGTTCGCTGTATTGGATCCTGCCAGCGATATCACCCGGGATGGCGATGCGCGTGACCAGTTGCTCCAGCGGCCGGCCTTCCACCGTGAGTGGACTCGGCTGTCCCCCCGGCAGATTAAAACCGTAAACGGTGTACTCGTCGTTCGAACCCGGCAAGCCGGCGGGCGGAAAGATGAATTCAACACTGGGCCTCGAGTCGATCGCAATGCGGTAGCCGTAATCGACTCCGCCGCCATGCAGAGCATCACCCACCCGCAACACATACTCCCCCGCTGCGGGCAACGCCACCTGAATCATGCCGTCACCCGACAGCGTCGGTCGACTTTCGGCGACGATCCGACCATCGGCGCTAAAGAGTGTCATCTTCAGTTCTGCGCGGGAGTCGGCTCGCTTGCTGAACGCGTCGATTACCAGCCGCTGTCCTGCCGTGCCGGTAAAGTGATAACAGTCTTGATCGGCTGCAGTGGTAAATTGGCCGTCCAACACCGCAGGCAACTTGATTTCATTCGCCTCGCGAATCTCATTGTTGGGTTCCACCTCTAAAGTCGACTCACCCGCATGAACGACAAAGGCACGGGCATTGGAAAGACCGTACTTGCCGATGCAGCGAACCGCATAGACGCCGGCCGGAACCTCGGGCTTCACTGTGACAACGAAACGATTTTCCACCGGCTGCGGACTCGCGTCGAACGGCCCCGGTTCCGCCATCTTTGGTGTGGCGGTGATTCCCGGATGGGAAAATTGAAGTTGAGCGACGTCATCCAGATCGGCACCGGCAATCGTGATTTCGACTGCCTTGCCCGGATTGCCTCCGACGGGAAAGACGGCGTCGAGCCGTGTCGTGGGAAGTTGAGCATCAACGGGCATCGCCGCGCCGAGCATCACTGCCAGTATCATGGCTGCAGAGACCGCCAACCGCAGTACGTTACCGACTGTTCCCTCGATCCTGGATCGCGTCGTCATACTTGGTTTCCTCACTCCACTTGCATTACCTTCAATCACCACGGTCGTTCGCTCATGCATGCGAGCTGATCGAGCACTCCGGACAGTTGACGAGTCTCGATCTGCCGCGAAACAACCACGTATCGCGATCGCTGACTACCAATCGTTGACTACCAAACGAACTGGAACTCCTTGGCGTTCAGCGCTGCCCAAAGCACGTCCTCCCAAGCTTGCTGCTTGTTGACGTTGTTCTCGATGTGGTTGGTGATCAACCGCAGTTCGTTCTCGGTCGGACGTCGGCAGAAGGCACGGAGATAGATTTCCGTGGCACGTTCGGCAACGGAGCGTTTTTCATCTCGCGCAAATTGTGCCGCCAAGCCGTTCCCGTTTTGCAAACGACCTTGCACATCCTGCGAGTTCAGCAGGTGGAGCGACTGCGCCAGGTTGGCCTCGGGACTGCGTTCGCATTCGCATGCGCTGGAGGCTTCCGGCTTGCCGAACACTTGCAGGAAGTAGTTGTTAAACCCGTTATCGGGTAACTGCACCGCGGTGGTTCCCTGCGGCACACCGTTAAACGTGGCGGGTGTGGTCAGCACCTGATTGATGGAATCGTAAAACACTTCGGCGGTCATGCGACGCGGATAAAAACTGGAGAAGTTCTGGCGGTCGAGCTGATTCGCTTCCGTGGGCTCGGAACTCAATTGGTAGACCGACGACTTGCAAATCATGCGGACCAATCCTTTGAGATCGAATCGCTGGTCGACGAAATGCTTCGCCAGTCCGTCCAGCAATTCGGGATTCGACGGCGGATTGGTCACGCGAAGATCGTCTTCCGGATCGACGATGCCGTGGCCGAAGAAATGCTTCCAATATCGGTTGACCAGGGCGCGGGCGAAGAACGGATTGCCGGGAGCAGCCATCCAATCGACGAGCCGTTGACGGGCATCCTCGTAGTTTGGCACGTTCAGCGGTTCGCCACCCAGCGGGGTTGGCGGGACCGGCTTGCCCGTTCGCGGATTCGTCGCGGAGGGAGCTTGATCCTTGATGAACACCATGTCGGGTTGATTTTGCAGCGGATTGAAGCGACTGTTCTTCAACCCCACCTGCGTAAAGAACGCTTCAAATCCGTAGTAGTCCTGCTGGCTCCAGCGTTCGAAGGGATGATGGTGGCACTTGGCGCAGGCGAGCCGCATTCCCAGGAACAGCTGCGCGGTGTCTTCCATCTGCACCGACGACATATTCACTTCCCGGAACCAGGCAGCGGGCGGGTGCGACATTGCGTCGCCGGTAGCCGTGAGCACGCTGCGTACGAACTGATCGTACGGCACGTTTTGATTCAGCGCGTCGCGAATCCAACCGTGGAAGCGATAGGTGTACACGCTGTCGCCCGCTTGTCGACGCTTGTTCCGTAGCACGGCCGACCATTTGTTTGCGAAGTAATCGGCGTAGCCCGGACTATCAACCAGGCGATCGACCAACTTGTCTCGCTTTTGCGGATCCTTATCGTCGAGGAACGCCTGCGTTTCCGCCAAGTTGGGGAGTCGCCCAGTGATATCGAGCGTCGTTCGTCGCAGGAAGGTCGAATCATCGCACAATGCGGAGGGCGGAATTCCGAGTTGGCGCAACCGCTTCATCACCAGCTGATCGATCAAACCTTTTTCGGGTGGCGTCTGATTCACGGGCAGCCCCTGAGGGATCACCGCGCGAAAGACGGTGACCTGGCCCTGGAAGCGGATCATCACTGCAGCTTCGCCCGGCGTCTTGGCGACGGTCACACGCCCTCGACTGTCGACGCTCGCCAACTCCATTTGATTCGATTCAAACGAAGTCAGGTTTGTGACATCCCGTTTGCTGCCATCGCTGTAGTGCCCGACCACCGTTAGTTGCTGGCGGCTGTCGAAGTTCATCTCCCGAACTGCCGGGATCACTTCGATCCGTTCGATCGTGGGATCGTCTTCGGAACCGAGCGGCATCCCTTGGCGAATCCATCGCGCCAGTAGTTCCCATTCGTACGACCCTACGGCCATTCGTTTTCCGCCACCGTGGGGCAATTGATTTGCCGGCTTTGTCAACAGCAGGCTGAACTCGGGATCAGCCGGAAACACTCGCCGCCCCCGCGTCTCGTGCACCAGATAGTCGTAGTCCTCCTCGGGATAAAACCCGAGCAGCGACAACTTGAACCCGTTCTGCCCATCCGACTTGCCATGACACCCGCCCGCATTGCAGCCAAGCCGCGTAAAGATCGGCACCACTTCGTTTACGAAATTCACCGGTAGTTCTTCGTTGCACCGCTCACACTTGATCGTCGCCGAAGCGGACTTGCCGTCGGAAGTCTTGGCGGTGATCACCACATCCCCATCCGCGATCGGCGTCACGACGCCTTCGGCCGAGACGGTCGCAGAAGCAGGATTGCTCGAGACGTAGGAGACTTCGTGCGTCAGGTCGTGCCGCTGGCCGCTGGAGTAAAGGCCCGTGACGACCAACTGCCGCCGTGCATTGCGACCGACGAGTGCCGCGACGCCGCCCGGTTCAAACTCCAGACTCGTTAACGTCCCGCGCGGCCCAAGTCCCGGCGCGTCGGCCGCGCCGATTGCGTCGATCATCACGGGAGCGATCGCGAGGATTGCAACCATCCAGGCGATCGTTCGTAACGCCCACGCTCCCGGCAACGGGAGACCCAACACGGAGCAACCTGAGGCCCTGCCGCTCGGTCGAATGCGATTCATCTGAGGTTTCCTTTCTCCAAATCCATGCGATCAATACGAGCAGGTTTAACGAGCTGCCGGGGGCAAGGTGACGACTCTCGCCGTGCCATCCCCGCTCGCCAGGATCACTCGCGATCCGTCTGCGCTGTACTGTGCGGTGTTTCCTATCCTGCCAATCCGTTCGGCAAACATCGGCTTGCCGTCGGCTAGATTCCAGATCTTCAAATTGCCGGCGTAACCGAACGATAAAAGTTTCGTACCCTTCGTTTCAAAGAGCAACGAATGAACATAATCGGTGTGACCTTCCAAAACTTTTTCGGTGGCGCCTGTCACCATGTTTATTAAGTGTACCTTGCGATCGGCCCCCGCCGCCGCGACCGACTGACCGTTGGGATGAACCGCAACGGCGTAGATCGTCTCGTCGAACGTTGCCAGCTGTTTCAGTTGTCGCCCGCCGGTCGAATCCCATAACCGCAGCGTGCGATCCGCGGCAGCGGAGACAACCATCGACTCGTCCGGCGTCAGTGCCACGGCATGCACCGCGCCCTGATGGCCTGTCAACTGCGCTCGCTGTTGTCCCGTCGTCAGGTCCCATAATCGTATCGTTTGATCGACGCTGCCGGATACTACTGTTGAGCCGTCTCGACTGATCGCGACGGCGTAGACCGGACCGCCATGATCAAAACGTCGTAGGAAGCTCGGTGCCGCACATGCCCAATATCCGATCTGGCCGTTCGCATGTGCGCTCCACAGATTACGACCAACACCCTCGAAGGCAATGCGAACCAACGGTGAGTCGGCCTCCACCTCCTGATGCTTGATCAACTCGCTACCGGGTTGCGGCGGTTGCGCAGTCACGGGCGGGCCGAACACGACGAGCGATGACGAGGCCCCTGCAGTCGCACCTGCAGCGGGACTGGCTGCGGCCGCCGTACCCGCAGCGAGTTTCAGTCCGTCCGAGCTCCAGGCGAGTGCCTGAATCGGTTTGCCGACGGCCAGCGTCTGCAGCAGTTCGTTGTTGGCCGTGTTCCAGACTTTCACTTGGCCATCGGCGGCTCCCACCGCCAGACGCAGTCCATCGGGTCGCACCGCGAGTGCTCGCGGGTTGACCAACCCTTCGGCCAGTACCCGCAGGGTCTGACCGTTGTTCAAATCGGTCAACACAACGCGTCCATCCTCGCTTGCCGTTACCGCCACTGCCCCCGCATTCAGCAATCCGAATCCCAAAACGGCTTTGTCATGCGCGCGCCAACTCCGAACGATCGATGTCTTGTTGACACGCAACTTCTGATCCCGCGCTGCGGTCACGAGGGTCACTCCGTCAGCGTGCCAGCGCACCGAGGTGCCGGGTCCCGGCATGTGTCCTGCGATCGATTGCAATGGCAGTCCGCTGGCAACTTCCCATACCGATACGCTTCCGTCTTCGCCGGTACTCGCCACGCGCAACCCGTCG
>JBJOLO010000608.1:0-6421 GCA_046045565.1 Planctomycetota bacterium
CGGCGAAGCCTCCTATCGCGACGGCTTCGGAGCCGCACGCTCCTCCGATGCCGCCCGTTGTTGCCATGCAAGCGGCACCGACGGCAGAGTCGGTAGCCGCTTCTTGGCAAATGTCGCACGATGCGGACGCGGGTTACGCAGGAAGTTCTCTGCGTTCTTCTCTGGCAAGCACGCGGCAACGCGTCATGGACCCCCAGCGAAATCTGCTGCTCGGGGTGATCGCCGTGTTGCTGCTGTTGTTGGGAGTCGCTTGCGGCTGGATCGCCAATTCCTTTGTGAATCGATCCCGAGATGATCGCCAACTTGCCAATGGTCCAAATTCGAATCCAGGTGCGACTCGGTCTGCGTCGTCGCGCTCTGACGCTCAATCGGCACAGAGCCCGATGGACCAGTCGCATGGCAACGCGATGGCGAACCGTTCCGCCGCGAGCCTTGGAGCATCGTCGCCCGACTCGACGAAAGCGAACGCAAAGCCCGTGGCATCCAACCTCGCAACTTCCGCCAACGATGGTTCGACGTCCTCGCCTTCAGTCAAGCATTCCCCCGATCCCGCAGCACAACCGGAAACGATCCATTCATCCGAACGACCACGCGACTCAGCGATCGGGGAGTTGGATTCCGGCTCATCGCGCGAGAATGCCGATGTCCCTCAAGACACTCGATCATTTGGGGTGGCTGATTCGCGATCGTCGGAAAAAGAAGACGCAGCGAACGAGTCCCCCGGATTGTCCGAGTCGGATTCATCTCACGAGGCGACCGGCATTGCCCGCAATCCATCGGATGACAACGCATCGCAGGCGAAGATGCTTTATCAAGAACTGGATGTGATTCGAAAGCCTCAATTTGCGATTCTCGGGGAAGTGAAGGAGCAGGATCTGCACTACCAGATCGTTTCCGAGTTGAGGATCGCTCCGCGCGAGGGGCGTGGCGGTTCGCTTGCGGTGGAGCAAACGATTTACGACACGCGCCTTGTGATGGCCGACGATCTTTCGAAGGCCAGTTTCACCGACTCGTTGGCCGCGATGAAAGGGAAGAGGATTCGATTCAACGTTAGCGAGCGTGGTGATGTGAGCGATCTTGTGGCGGATACGAAAGAGCGTCCGAAGTCGGTTGCGGTCGATCTCACAGGCGGACGCGGGTTCCTCGTGACTTCGGTAATGGACGTCGATGGTTGGAAGGAAATCGCCGAGTGGTCGTTCTTCGTGCCGGCACAGGACGGCAAGCGGGAATGGACTCGGCGGATGATGCACGATTTCGCTCCGCTCGGCAGTTGGTACGGCGACACGCGATTCCGGTGTGGCGAGTCGCAAGGGGGCGTAATGCGTATCGATTTCGCGCATGCGATGACGTTCTCTCCGACGGCGGGCGGAATCGGCGGCCTTCCTTTCGGCGTGGCGAAAGTTGCCTTCAAGTCCGAGGTCGCCGACGGTGCCATCGAATACGACTCGTACAACAAACGCGTGAGAAAAGTGCAGGAGCGATTCGTTGTGCGGGGTACGCTGGGCGCGGAACTCTTTGGAGAGACTGCGGGCATCGAGATCAGTGAGTCGCAGTTGCTCACCGTCAAGCTGTACGACAAATACCCCTGGAGTCGCTGAGCATGCGATAAGCGATTTTTTTGGTGTGCTCGGCGTGCCTCGGTAAAGACCGCAGTTGTTGCCGCGGATGCGAGGTGATATTGCGTTTTCCAAGTGGCTGGGACAGACTGGAGCCTGTCGGGTTGCTGTCGTGAAGCCCGCCCCTGCAACCAGATAACGCTTGAGCGAACCAGATGACGCTCGAGCTTTCGACCTGCATGTAGCCCGCCTAAACGCCCCCGAGTCCCCACCATCTGTTCCCACACGAGCCTGCCTCGCAATGAAGCTTCTTTGGTCATATCAAAATGGGAGATCGAACCGTCGCCTCTTGCGGCAATCGCCTGAGATGCCGCCATCCAGGTGTGAGAGGAGATCGGTTGGCCTGTTGGTGCTATTTCTTGCATCGATCGCGACGGGTGTGCGTAGCGAAGAGCCAGTTTCGTTTTTAGAAGAAGTGATCCCCGTGTTGACGCGGTTCGGCTGCAACGCGGGTGGATGCCACGGAAAGTTATCCGGGCAGAACGGATTCCGGCTGTCGCTGCGTGGTTACGCGCCGGACTTAGACCACGAGTGGCTGGTGCGTGAGTCGCGTGGCCGGAGGCTGAACTTCGGGGCGCCGCAGCAGAGTCTGCTACTCAGAAAAGCGACGGGCTCGTTGCCACACGGCGGCGGTGCACGATTCGACGAGTCTCACGCGGCGAGCAAGCTGTTGTCGCGATGGATCGCCGCCGGTGCTCCGGGGCCGAAGGCCGAAGAGCCTCGCGTTGTACGACTGGAATTGACTCCGCAAGCCGTGATGCCGCAAATCGGACAGGTGGTTGCGATGAGGACAACGGCCGTCTATTCCGACGGTCAACGTCGCGACGTGACGTGGCTTACACAATTTGCCGCAGGCGACCCGAGTGTTCTTGAAGTCAACGCGGACGGTGGAGTTCGCCCGCTGCGAGCTGGCGAGTCGGTCGTGCGTGCCACGTTTCAGGGGCACGTCGAGGTCGCCACGTTGACGATGCCCTATCCAGCCACTGCCAACACAGCGTGGTATTCCGAGCGGCGCAATGCGGTGGATCATGCGGTGTTCGATAAACTCGCCGCACTGCATATCGAGCCGTCTCCGGGTTGCGATGACGCAACCTTTGTACGCCGCGTCTACGTTGATGCCATCGGCACGCTCCCGACTGCGGAGGAGGTGCGGCAGTTTCTAGCCGATCCGCACCCCGAAAAACGCGCGCGGTTGATTGAGCATTTACTGGGAAGGCCGGAGTTCATCGACTACTGGGCCCTGATCCTGGGCGACCTGCTGCAGAATCGGAAAGAACGCGATCACGATGTGCGCGGTACGAAAGGTGTCCGCAGTCTGCATCAGTGGTTGCGCGCACAACTCGAAGCCGGGAAAAACTGGGGTGAGATTGCCAGCGCCGTGTTAACCGCGTCGGGCCACAGCGACGAAAACCCGGCGGTAGGCTATTACATCGTCACGGTAGGTGAGCAGCCGGCTGACAAATCGGAAATCGGCGACTCGGTTGCTCAAGCATTTTTCGGCACACGCATCGGCTGTGCGCGATGTCACAATCATCCTTTAGAAAAGTTCACGCAAGACGATTACTACCATTTTATCGGCCTCTTTTCGCGAGTGGCGCTCGATCGTAAGCGACCTGAAGAGGCGGCAACCGAACTGATCGCTGGAGACGGCAGTTTACTCAACCTGCGCCGACAGAGGATGCAGGAGCGAGAGAAATTGACCGCCCTACAGGCTGCGGGCGGTGATGCGAAACAGATCGAGGAGGCGCAAAAGCGTCTTGCAGATTTAGAAACGCAAATCGAGAAAGCACGCCTGTCGCCGGTTCAGGTGCGGCAGCCTCGCACCGGGAAAGAGTTGCCTCCGCAGTTTCTTGATCGTGCGGCCGCGAATATACCGGCCGGCGGTGATCCTCGCGAGTCGCTCGTGCAATGGATGATGCGACCGGAGAATCGTTATTTCTCTGGAGCAATGGTCAATCGCCTGTGGCGGCATTTCATGGGAATCGGGTTGGTCGAACCGGTAGACGATTTGCGGGCTACCAACCCGCCATCGAATCAAGCCCTGTGGGATCTGCTAAATCGGGAGTTTGTCGCGAGTCGCTACGATCTTAAGGCGATCATGCGACTGATCATGAACTCGCGAGCGTATCAGCTCAGTTCTGAAACGGTGCCGGCCAACGCAACGGACACGCGTTTCCATTCGCACTATTACGCCCGTCGGATGCCGGCCGAAGTGTTGCTCGATGGCCTCAGCCAAGTTACCGGTTTGCCCGAGGCGTTTCCCGGTTACCCGCTCGGCATCCGCGCCATTCAGGTCCCGGATCCGGGAACCGACTCATTTTTTCTCAGTCTGTTCGGTCGCTCGGAGCGTACAACGGCCTGTGCTTGCGAGCGGTCCGGTGACGTGACACTGCCGCAGCTCCTGCATCTTCAGAATAATGACGGGCTGATGCAAAAGGTGCGTGCAACCGACGGGGCACTCGCGGCACTACTCAAAAATGAGCCGGATAATCAGAAAGTGATCGAGGCCTGTTACCTTGCTGCACTCGGGCGCTACCCAACCCCGGAAGAAAAAGAGGGGCTAGTGAATGCTCTGGGGGGCGGCACGCCGATGTTGAGTGAATCGGAACGCGGCGAGGCCTTTCAGGACTTGCTATGGGCGCTGCTCAATTCCAAAGAGTTCGCATTTCAACATTAAAAGACAGTGGTTTAAGAACGGATTGGCTACCATGTTCGATTTATGCTTCGATCGTCGTCGTCGAAATTTTCTGCGAGTCGGTGGGATCTCGGCTCTGGGACTCGGTTTGCCATCGCTATTAAGGGGCCGAGCAAGTGCACTCGCCGGCGAGAATCCGGGAAACGAAGGCGACGCCAATCGCGCGAAGCATTCGCGGCGCGCAAAATCGGTGATCCTGGTTTATCTCGGTGGCGGTCTCTCGCATCACGACAGTTTCGATCTGAAGCCGGACGCGATTGACGAGATTCGAGGCAAGTACCAGCCGATCGCGACGAATGTCTCGGGCTTGATGGTAGGTGAATTGTTGCCGATGATGGCGAAGACGATGGACAAGGTCTGCTTGGTGCGAAGCGGAGCTCACAACAATGACCATCACGAGACGGCAACGAACTGGGTGATGTCGGGCCGCTTCGGTTCCGCGTTCGGCGATTGGCCGGCGATGGGCGCCGTTGCGGCGCATGAGAGCGGATTCCCCGGTACCTTGCCGCCCTATGTGTCCATTCCGCGTAACCCGTCCTTCACCTGGGAGCTTGGCAAGAGCGCGTATCTGGGCGGTCGCTACGAGTCGTTCAAGGCGGGCGATCCCAATCAGCCTGGATATCGAGTACGCGACGTAGCGCAGCAGGAACCGCTTCCCGAAGTGCGCGTGCAGCGCCGGCAATCGTTGCTTAAGACCGTTGATGGTTTCGCACGCCGAGTGGAAGGCAACGATCAGCTCAAGGCATTCGATCAGTTCCAGCGACGGGCGACCGAGATGGTGCTGTCTGGTGAGGCCCGTCAGGCATTTGCCATCGAGCAAGAGGATGCGGCACTGCGTGATCGTTATGGACGAACAACGTTCGGGCAGAGTTGCCTTCTGGCTCGGCGGTTGGTTGAGAAAGGCGTGACATTTGTCACCGTGAACTTTGGCGGATGGGATCATCACGCCAAGATTTGGGACGGCCTTGAAAACAAGCTGCCGGATTTCGATCGCGGCTTCTCAGCCTTGATGCTCGACATGCACGACCGCGGGCTGATCAACGACACCTTGGTGGTTGCGATGGGCGAGTTTGGCCGAACGCCGAAAATCAACAAGGACACGGGCCGCGACCATTGGGCTCCGGCAGCGTCAATGTTGTTTGCGGGCGCGGGAGTGCAGACAGGCCGCGTGATTGGTGCCACGGACAAAGACGGCGGGCAAGTCATCGATTCACCGGTTCGACCGGCCGACGTTGCCTGCACCGTGCTCAGTTCGCTCGGTGTCGATTGCCGTAAGATGCTGCATACGCCTGACGGTCGTCCCGTGGCGATTCTGGATGAAGGCGAACGTATCGAGCGGCTTTATGCGTAGCCCCCTGCTCTTCCAACGATTAACGTGGCTCGGTGTCTGTTGCGGCGTGATGCTGTACGAGTCGGCTTGGTCGCAAGAAAAGCCGGCCGCACCCGAGAAACCGCCTCGCGTTGCCATGGCGACGCCGCTCGCAGTCATGCCGGGTAACCCCGTGAAGGTCATGCTTCGCGGGTGGGACCTCGAGCAGGCTACGGAGGTGCGATCGTCGAATCCGCGCGTGCAGGTGAAGGTGCTGGGCAAGGGCAAAGCTGCAATTCCCAATAAGCAGGACGCAAAGCAAGTTGGCGATGCGCAAATTGAACTGGAAGTGACCGTGCCGGCCGACGAGGCTACCGGTGAAACGATGCTGACGGTTGTGGGCGCGAAGCAAGAAAGCGCGGCCTACGGACTGCTGATCGGCTCGCCATTTCCGCTGCTTGCAGAAACAGAGCCAAACGATGGATTTCGTCAAGCGCAGGCAGTGCAGTTTCCTCAGGTTGTCGATGGCCAGATCCACGGCGATCAAAATGTCGATATGTTTGTTTTCGAGCTTCCGTCGCCGCGCAAGGTGGTGATCGAAGTGCATGCTCGCCGTCGCGGTTCAGGACTGGACAGCGTGTTGACGCTGTTCAGCGAGCGAGGTGTGATTCTGGCTTCTGCGGATGATGTGAGCGAAGCACCGAAGACGAGCGGAGCAGTTGCATCATCGCCGCGAGCCGATTCCCGCATCGAACGGATGTTGCCGGCGGGAAGGTATTATCTTGGTCTGCAAGATGCCTT
>JBJOLO010000612.1:0-3936 GCA_046045565.1 Planctomycetota bacterium
ATCGGTTCGGGCAGCCAGCCGGCGAGGCCGATCAGTAGTCGCAGGCTCCTGGGGAATTCGCAGCGAGCCTTGCCGCGTTCGATTGCCTTGGCGATCTTGCGTGCGGCGACATCGACCGGCACGATCGACTTGACGGTGGCTCGATCGTGGTCGGTGATCATGGCGGTATCGACGTAACCGGGACAAACCGTCGTCACGCGAATGCCTTGCGAATGCAGATCGATGCGCAGGCAATCCATCAATCGCACCACCGCCGCTTTGCTGGCGGAGTACGCTGCGGCGCCGGGATAGCCGAGCATCGCGAGCAAGCTGGTTACGGCCACCAGATTGCCGCGTCGACGTTGCACCATGCCTGGAAGCACAGGCGCGAAGGCGTTGATTACGCCTTGCAGATTCGTAACGACAACCTGATTGGCGGCGTTCGCATCGAAATCAAGGCCGTCGGTCTTGCGGTAGATTCCCGCGTTCGCGATCACCACATCGCACGGGCCGAGCTCCGCCTCCAAACCCAGCATCGCCTCGCGCATCTGCTCGGCGTTGCCCACATCGGCCGCACGCCATGCACATCGCGGGCGGTTCGACTGCGGCTGAGGGGTCGCGTCCGCTGCAAGCTCCGTCGCGAGTTCCTCTGCGAGTTCCTCCAGCAAGGCAGAGCGGCGTGCGATCAGTCCGACGCGTGCGCCGGCTCGAACGCAATGCTGCGCCAGGCCCCGGCCGATCCCGCTGGAAGCGCCGGTGATCAACACGGTCTTGTCGAACCAGAACGAAGACGGCTTGCTCATGATTGCTTTCAGCGTGCCTTCGGCCTGACGTCAGCGTGACTGACTGAGCGCGATCCAGCGATCGAGCAGTTTTCGCGCGTCGCCGCTGTCGATCGCCGATTCGGCAAGTTGCACGGCCTGCTTCAGGTCGGTGGCTGCTTCCACTACCCAGAGTGCGGCGGCGGCATTCAAGATGACTATCGACCTCGCCGCATCGCGATGGCCCTCGAGGACTCGCAGCACCATCGCTGCGCTGGCCGATGCGTCCTGGATCTGCAGCGAGTCGAGCGAACACCGGGTGAGGCCGAAATCTTCGGGAGCCCACTCGGTCTCACGGCATCCGCCGGCCGTGACGAGCACCACGCGTGTCGATGCTGCGAGCGTCACTTCGCCGACCCCATCCGTGCCGCACACCACGGCCGCTCGTCGCGTCCCCAAATGCTGGAGTGCCTCGGCGATTCGATGCTGATACTCCGCACGCCCCACGCCGACCAACTGGTAGGCAGCTGAGGCCGGATTGCACAACGGCCCCAACAGATTGAAGATCGTGCCAACTCCCAATCGCTTCCGGATCGGCGCCACATGCTTCATCGCCGGATGCATGGCCGGGGCGAAACAGAAACCGATCCCCACGTCATCCAGACAGCGTTCGACGACGGCAACCGGTGCCTCGATGTCTACACCAAGTTTTACGAGCACATCCGCGCTACCGGAGCGACTGGTGATGCTGCGGTTACCATGCTTGGCAACCGCAAAGCGACGAGGTTCGTCGAGGCTTCGTCCAACGGCTGCGGCGACAATGGCGGCAGTCGTGCTGACGTTGAAGATCTCGGAGCCGATCCCGCCTGTGCCACAGGTATCGATCACGTGCGAGGCCTGACAGCGGATCGGTACCATGTGCTCGCGCATCGCCTGCGCCGCCCCCGCCAATTCCTCGGCGGTCTCGCCTTTCTCGCGAAGCGCAAGCAAAAACCGACCGACCTGGTCGGCATCCGCGGCGCCGGTCATAAACCAGTTTACCGCGCCGCGCATTTGCTGCTGCGACAAGGACTGGCCCGCCGAAACGGCTTGAAAACTATGCTGAAATTCTGATTCCGACACGCCGTGCCTCGTTGGTTGAACTCAGGAAACTGCACCCGCTGGAAGGGCACGCCCGCGAATCGCCGGTCGGCGAGCGACTTGCCGCTGCCCGGACCATGCGGACCGTCTCGCTATTGTTGCCCGAACGACTGCCTTCTACAATGCTCGGTATGACCAGGAAGGTAATCATTGATTGCGACCCGGGAATCGACGACGCATTCGCGTTAGCCTTGGCGCTGTTTGACCCGCGTCTGGAGGTGATTGCAGTCACCGCGACGGCGGGCAATGTGTCGGCCGATGTCGCCACAAAGAACGTGCAGGCGATCATCGAGCAACTCGATCCGCCGCGGTATCCGCGACTGGGAGCCGCCTCGCCGCACGACGACGCACCGCGCGTCGATCCCCGCCCGTTCCACGGCGACGATGGACTCGGCAACGCCAGCTTTACCTGCTCGTCTCATCACAACCAACATCCCTCCGAAAAGGTCATCTGCGATCAGGTTCGCGCGGCACCCGAGCAGATCACGATCCTGTGCTTCGGCCCGCTAACTAACCTCGCCCGCGCATTCCAGCGCGACCCCGCCATCGCATCGATGGTCGGACGCGTCATCATCATGGGCGGCAGCATTCAGATCGGCGGCAATGTCACGGCAGCCGCGGAATTCAACATGTATTACGATCCGCAGAGTGCTCGCAAAGTCGTGCGCTCGCCGGTCACCAAAACGCTCATACCGCTCGATGTCAGTCGGCAAATGTCGATGAACCTGAGCTTTCTCGAGCAACTGCCGTCGGAGAATACGCGAGCCGGACGGTTGCTTCGGAAGATTGTGCCGTTCATGTTTCGCGCCTACCGGCAAAACCTTGGTCAGGAAAGCATCCACCTGCACGATATCTTTGCGTACCTCGCGGCCGTGCAACCGGGCCTGTTCCACATGCACGACATGAACTGCGACATCGAAACGCGCGGTGAACTCACCACCGGCCAAACGGTTTTCGATCGACGCCGCTACGGTAACTCACGAGGCAACATGGAAGTCGCCGTGGAAGTCGACGTCGCTGGCGCCATGGACTGCCTGCTGCGAGGCATGCAGCACCTCGAGCAGTGCACGTAAGCTTTAGGCTCGGGCCTCTCATCCGCAAACCGCCCGCTCTTGGCTGCCCGGTCGCACTGGCAGCTTGATCTGCCAGCGCTGCGAGTCGGCTTCGCAGCCGGCAGCCGCCAATCGGTATCCGCCGAGTGGCATCCTTCCAACGGAGGCGGCATCTGCCGCAGCCATCCAGTCACGCGGTCTTTCACCCGATCACGCAATCATCCTGCCGTTCACCACGGCAAGCTGGGTTGAGTTTGCCGACTGCGAACTCCTTGCGAAAGAAAAAGATTGTGCAGTCCGATTCTCTTTCGAAGGCGGCAGATCCTGCACAATCGTTAGCGATGCGCAGGCATTGAATGCTTGCAACAGGCTCTTCGCGATTTCATATCGGTAAAGGCGGTACCCATGCGACTACGCGTTCTCCTGGCCACAGCGTGTTCCCTTGCGGCACTCAGCGGCTTCGCTTCGCAGGCATTCGGCCAATCGTTTGGAGTCGAGCTGCACAACACACTCATGCCGGCATCCGGCGGTATGGGCGGCGTCAGCATCGCTCGTCCGCAGGACCTGACGAGTGCCATGAATGCGAACCCTGCGACACTGACGCAGTTTCACGGAACTCAGTTCACGTTCGGCGGTGGCTGGGTCGAACCGACCGTCAACCTGTCGCAACGGCGGCAGATCCCCATTCTCGTGAACGACCCGCTTGTCGAATCGTTTGAAGGGAAATCGACCGCACCCGGACTGCCTGTGGGCAATATCGGACTTACACAAGACCTCAGCGAATTGGGGATGCCCGTGACGTTGGCGATGGGATTTTTAACCACCGCGGGCGGCGTCGTTGATTTTCGGCATATTCCGGCGAGTCACGGCACCAACAGCGGCCAAGCCATCTTCAACATCCCGGTTGCACTCGGCGTCGACGTGACCGATCGATTGTCGCTGGGCGCAAGCATGTCGTTGGGGATAGCCTTTTACGACGGACCGTTTGTGGGTGTGGGAGGGAT
>JBJOLO010000615.1:0-4292 GCA_046045565.1 Planctomycetota bacterium
TCAATTCCGTTTCGGGATAGTCGCGACGCCATTCCGCCCAAGTTGCATGCGTCCCGGGAAGGGGACGCAAACGGGCACCTTTGCGAGTACCCTCCACACATTCGCCGTTGAGATGGAGCCAATTCGAACGCGTTTCGCGGTCGTAGAGCACTGCGGTTCCTTGCCAAATACCGTGGAACCCGAACATCAACCGCTCCCCATCCACCCGCGGATCGAAAGCAATCCCGGACGAGCAGATGACGCAGTAACTGACGGCGATCGGCTGGTCACCGATTTGATCGTTCACGACATGATGGTAACAAAGGGCCGCGACCGGATAGGCACGCGCAATGCCGTTGACGACCACACCGAAGACCTCATCGCGCGGCGCAAGCGACTTCTCCGACGTTGAACGTTGGATGGCGGGATTGTCAACGGACAGGAACAGATCGGGCTGCCGAAAGAATCGCGATTCACGGAACCGAACCTCCGCCGATTCCGGCTCCGATGCCGCACTGTCAGCACCTGTCCCCGACCGCTCATCGCGCAAACGGGAAGCTTCGCCCCAGCCCGCAACCGACAATTTCGACTCGTTTTTCTCACGAGATCGATCGGATTGGCTTGGCTCCTGCGCCTGCTGCTTCGCCCGTGCCTGTTTCTGACCGGGCGCCTGTTTCTGACTGGGCGCCTGTTTCTGACTGGGCGCCTGCCGAGGTGACTGTTCTGAGGCGGCCGAAGACGGTCCGTCGGACCGCTCGCTTGCGGCAGGCGTACAGCCTTGCAGCCCCCAGCCCAACAGGCAGCAGAGCCAGGTCAACAAACGCCCCCGCCCCCACCAACCTGCCATCATCCGCAGCACCCGTTTCGTTCGAGGGCACTGCGGAGTTGCAAGGGGGCGTGAGGCCGGCATTACTCCATCATTCCGCGAATACGGGATGGACGCTGCCAGTTGACCTTCATTTCGGATCGCAGATCGAGGATCCATTGCACAAAAATGTCGCGGTTTTCCAACTGGGAAAGCTGCGTAAACTCCTGCGTACGGCCAATGAGGAAACGCTCGCGTCGATCGGACTCATTCATCGACTCTTTCGCCAATCGCACCACATACGCGTAGGTCTGCGGGAAATTCACGGCGACCCCCACTTCGCCTTCCTTCAATGCGAAAACCGCCTCCATGAACTCATTGCCCGGCGTATCCACCCCTTCGACTTCGCCGAGACTTGGGGTACCTCCGAGCATCATCGGCAGCACGGACGCAATCCAAGTGAACTCGGGAGTCTCGGAGACTTTGTCGGACAGCGGTTCACCGAAAGCGGCCTTCAGCGACTCCTTGCCCTCCGCTTCCTTGGCCCGGGATTTCGCATCCTCCTTCGCCAACTTCACCGCCTCCTGCTTTTTCCACGCCGCCACGACTTCGTCACGAATCGATTTCAGCTCGGGTGTCTCCTCCGCCCGCTCATCCGTCTTCCACCAAACATACGCAGCGCTCTCATTGCTCGTTTTAAACTGCTGCGGACGATTCTTTTGCAACCGGGGCGAAAAAGCTTCGTCCAGGAACATTCGATTCCCAAGCTCATGCTTCAAGAAATACATCTGATCCACCAGCGGGATCTCGACGGACTCCACGCCAAACTCCTTGGCCAACGCATCCACATCCAAAGTCGGCTCAGGCTTCCCTTTAAAGTCGGTCTCGTCCTGATACTGCACCCACTCGTGATACTCGCGGCCGAATTGATCCACCTTGCGTTTCACTGCCTCGGCCCGACGATCCAACTCCTTTTGAGCACGCGGCTTGGCCAGCAGCGTCGCCACTTGATCCTGCACCTCTTCGAGCGGCTTGTACTTCGGCGCTGCGGGAGCCGCCGCCTCAGCAGGCTTCTCCTCAGCAGGCTTCTCCTCAGCAGGCTTCTCCGTGGCAGGCTTCTCCGTGGCAGGCTTGCCCTCAGCAGGCTTCTCCGTGGCAGGCTTGTCCGTAGCAGGGGGCTCCTGAGCCGGCTGCTCTTCTTTCCCTTCCGGCTTCGGATCATCCGACCGACAAATTCCCGTGACGCCCTGCGAAGGCGAAGCGGGGTTTTCCCGAGGCTGCTCGGCAGGCTTCTCCGGAGATGGTTCAGGTGTCCCGGGTTCGTCCGCCTTCCCCTTCTGCGGCTCAGGCTTGTCCCCTTCCGGCGGCGCAGGCTTCTTTTCCTCAGCGGGTTTGTTTTCCGCTGCAGGTTTGTTTTCCTCAGGAGAATTGTTTTCCGCTGGCTTGCTGTCTGCGGGCTTCTCGTCTGCGGGCTTCTCCGAATCTGGCAGGTCCGGACTGGTTTCTTTTGCGGGGCTTGACGGCGATTCAACGCCGGGCAATTCAAGTTGCTTGAATTCGCCTCGGGAAATCCGCTCGTCGTACTCTTTCTGGATTTCCTCCGGCGTCAGCTTCGCTTTTTCCTCTTCGAGCAGCTTGTCGTAGTCGACTTTGAAATACCTGATCGCGATCTGCTTCCGACGGCGAAATCCCGGCTCGGGCGATGACGGGAACGGAGGTTGGTTCTTGTGCTTTTCGTACAGTTCTTTCACCTCGGCTTCACTCGGCTCGCGAGTCTTGTCTACATAATCGGCCACGGCCAGCGGCAGCAACTCCACTTGCACCCGACGATTCACGCGGTTGTAGTACTTCCAAACCGTAGCCGGTGTCGAAATGGGAACGCCGGCGAATGCAATATTCCCCACGGTGCGAGCAGCAATTTCCGTGCGAATCTGCTCGAAAATCTGATCGGACGACAAGCGGGCTCGACGATCGGACAGTAACTCGTTGACCATGCGTTGCTGTTCGGCTGGAGCAACCTGCTCATCGCAAAACTTAGCCAGGTAATCGCTGACAGCCTGATCGCTGACGACAATCCCCATTTCCTCCGCCTTCCTGGCGAGGATCAACTTGTCGAGAATATCGTCGTCGCGCTGAGCCGGCTCGATTCGCATATCGAAACGCGGCGTCCCCTTGCGCTGGATCGTCTCCTGAGCCAGCATATTCATGAACTGCAGCGTAAGCGTGTGGCGGCTCCAGTAGTAGTTGAGCTGCTGTTCGTCGACACTCCCGCCGGCCCACGTGACTACGACCTCGTCACGCTGCGTCGTCCCCTGTCCTCGCAACAGGTCATCCAGAAACGATCCGACGACGAATACGATCATGCAAATGATGCCAAAAATCGCGAGCATCAATCGTTGATTGCGGCGAAATGCGGCGAAGGGACTGGCCATGACGGTCCTTCCTGGCAATGTTCCTCCGGCTTGACAACCGGAGCACGGAACGTTTAAGTCTTTTGAATGGTTTGGGTTAGTCTCACGACTTTACGACGATCAAGCAAGTTGACTCAGGCTGCTCAAATCCGCTTTCGCACGGAACAATTCCCCTGGAAAAATTCGGTCGAAAAACGAGCGTCGGGCCCGTCGTTCGATGGCGATCTGGGTCGTAGAACCTAGCTTAGCAGTGTAACAATTCTGCCGATTGTAGGGAGAGAGCCTGTTTATTCAATCCCAAAAGGACAATCGCGAGCCCGCGATTCAACAAACGGCAGTGCTTCGGCTGATAGATGAAATCGGGTGGCGTATCCCAGCCGGGAAACGGCGAACAAGTACCCTCACGTGGTGATCAGGATGGCAAAAAGTCCTCGCGAAAAACACGGTAAAGCCCTGGTTATTGTCGAGTCTCCGGCCAAGGCGAGAACGATTTCGAAGTTCCTTGGACGAGACTACACCGTGGAGGCCAGCATCGGCCACATTCGCGACCTGCCGGGCGGGGCGAAAGAGGTGCCGGCTGAGTACAAGACCGAGAAATGGGCTCGCCTGGGTGTGAACGTAGAAGAAGACTTTAAGCCGATTTACGTGGTGCCCGCTGACAAAAAAGCGCACGTCTCGAAACTCAAACAAGCCCTAAAAGAAGCTGACGAACTGTTTCTCGCGACTGACGAAGACCGTGAAGGCGAGGCGATCAGCTGGCACCTTTGCGAGGTCCTGAAACCCAAGGTTCCGGTAAAGCGTCTGGTATTCCACGAGATCACCGAAGACGCGATTCGGGCGTCACTGGAACACCCGCGGGAAATTGATGAACAATTGGTGCGAGCTCAAGAAACGCGCCGCATCCTCGACCGGCTTTACGGCTACGAGGTTTCCCCACTGCTGTGGAGGAAGATTGGCCCGGGCCTGTCCGCCGGTCGGGTGCAAAGCGTCGCCCTCCGGTTGATCGTCGAACGGGAAATGCAGCGACGCGCCTTCGTGGCCGCAACCTACTGCGATCTCCTGGGCAGTTTCCTGGTTCGATCCGAAAAGTCGTTTCC
>JBJOLO010000645.1:0-7450 GCA_046045565.1 Planctomycetota bacterium
ACCCGGCCAACAATCCGCAAAAGCCCGAAAACTTCGCAGCCACCATTTATCATGCCCTCGGCATCCCCGACACGGCCGCGTGGCGGGACGAAACCGATCGCCCCCACCAGATTTACTACGGCCAACCGATCGCGGAGTTGATTTAGAACACGCACCCCGCGCCATGCGGTATGCTTGACTACCCACGCAGCATGCTGCAACACCCCGCGACTCCCCTGAGCCTCACCAATACGCTGGCTCTGCGAACATAGGAATTCGTGCATGACTCGATGCCTCTCGAGAGCATTCCGCAACTGGCATTCGCAGGCATTCGTCGTCTTGGCATCAGCCGCATCGACGCTGGTGCTGGCCTCGCCATGGACCGTTCCTGCGTCCGCGGACGAACCTGCAAAAGAGCCGGCAAAGATTACGTTCGAAGAGCGTGTGCTGCCAATCTTGAAAGCCCACTGCGTAAAGTGCCATGCCGGCGCTGAACCGGCCAACGGATTGCGATTGACCTCGCGGCACGAAATTCTCAAAGGCGGCAAGTCGGGCCCGGCCATGCGAATCGCGGCAGCCGAGTCGAGTTTGCTTTGGGAAAAGCTGGCAGGCAATGCGATGCCCAAAGGCGGACCGCCACTGAACGCAGAAGAGAAGGGGATCATCCGATCCTGGATCAACGACGGCGCGCTGACGCTGGACTCGACCGGTGAGTCAACCGATGCAGCGATCTCCGGCGATGTCGACCAAGCGCGCGAGCATTGGGCGTTCCAACCGGCCAAACGACCGACATGGCCGAGCAGCTCCGCCTCGCTTGCAGCCCAGACGCCCATCGATCGCTTCCTGCTCGATCGTTTGCAGGCCAAAGGCTTGCACTATTCACCGGCGGCTCCACGCGCCGCTCTGCTTCGCCGCACCTTCTACGATTTGATCGGGTTACCACCAAGCCCCGACGATGTCGATGGGTATCTAAACGACGACGATCCTGCCTCCTACGATCGATTGCTCGACCGATTACTCGCCAGCCCCTATTACGGCGAGCGATGGGGGCGACACTGGCTTGACTTGGCGGGCTACGCCGATTCGGCAGGGGTGCTCGCCGAAGACCGCCCGATACCAAACGCATTTCGCTATCGCGACTACGTCATCCGAGCGCTGAACAGCGACAAGCCTTACGACCGATTTCTCCAGGAGCAATTGGCCGGCGACGAATTGGTCGACTACTGGAACGTCTACGAGTCAAGCGATCATTTGCCTGAGCACGTCGTCGAAGCGATCACGGCAACCGGATACCTGCGTTGTGCTCCGGATTCCAGCCGCCCCGATTTCAGCACCATCAAGAACGCCGACGCTCAGTACTTCTACCCGACCCTCAACGACACGATGCAAATCGTTTCCTCCTCGACGATGGGACTGACGCTGCAGTGTGCTCGATGCCACAGTCACAAGTACGACCCCATTCCGCAGGTGGAGTACTATCGGCTGCAGGCGATCTTCATGCCGGCCTTCCGGCCGAAGCAATGGATCCCGCAAATGGAGCGACGCTTACTGATTGCATCCGCATCACAAAAGAAAGCGGCCGACGAAAAGAACGGTAAGATCGATGCGGAAGTGGCCCGACTGAAGAAAGAAAACAGCGATCAGCGCGCGTCATATAAACAAAAGCATTTTGACGAGCAGCTCGCCGCCTTACCCGAAGTGATTCGCGATGACGTCAAGCAAGCGCTGACCAAGCCCGCTGAGCAACAATCACCGGTCGACAAATATCTGGCCGATAAATTCCGGGCGGCACTGCAACCCGACGACAAAACGCTCGACACCCTGCTACCAAAAAACTATCCCGACTACCGCACGGCGCTCGAGCAGCGTAACGCGGCGATCGCAAGCCAGGAATCGCAGCGGGTTCATTTCGACGAGATCCGAGCGCTCTATGATCTGCCCGGACCGGTTACAACTCCGGTGCTCCAGCGCGGCGACGCATTGACGCCCGGTGCACCGGTGGAGCCGGGCGTTCTGACTTCGATTGCGTCACCGGTGTCATTCCAATGGACGCCGCCCGCCGATAACGCGAAAACCAGCGGACGCCGCCTGGCGTTTGCACGCTGGCTCACGCATCCCGACCATCCGCTCACCAGCCGCGTCCTCGTCAATCGTCTCTGGCTGCAGCACTTCGGCGAAGGCATCGTCGCCACGCCGGAGGACTTCGGCGCACTGGGTGCTGCGCCGAGCCACCCGCAACTGCTCGATTGGCTTGCCCGTGACTTCGTCGAAACCGGATGGAGCATCAAATCGATGCATCGCCGCATTATGCTCTCCACCGCTTACGCACAAGGCTCCGCGATCCTGTCCACCGGAGCCGATGCCGGCGGCGATGAAAACACCGCGAGAATGCATCGACATGCCCAGGAAGTTGATCCAGACAATCGACTGTTGTGGCGGCAACGAATGCGCCGCGTTGAGGCGGAGCCGATCCGCGACACCATGCTCGATGTTGCCGGAATGCTCGACCGCAGACTCTACGGCGTACCCGTGCCTATGGCCCGACGGGCTGACGGCGAAGTGACCGTCGCCGATGGCAACAACGATCGACGACGCTCGATCTACATGCAGGTGCTGCGTTCCAATCCGCTGACGATGCTGCAGTCTCATGACCAGCCGGTGATGGAGACGAATTGCACGCGCCGTACTCGATCAACCGTATCGACCCAGGCTTTGACGCTGCTGAATAGCGACACCACGATCGCCTATGCACTCGCCTTCGCAGACCGGGTACTCCGTGAACAGACCGACGCGCCGATTCGCTATGCGATACAATTTGCCTATGGGCGTCCGGCAAGTGACGACGAACTGGCAACGTTGACCGAGTTCTACCAATCACAGCAATCGCGTTACACCGCGAACGGTCAGGCAGCGGAGGTCAGTCGGCGGCATGCGATGGCCGACCTGTGTCAGATGTTAATGCTTGCGAATGAGTTTGTGTTTGTCGACTAACGAGCGGCAAGAGCGAAGAGATCAAGACGGCTTTTGCCGGAAACGAGGAAACGGATGTTGGACGACTATTCGGACAATGAGCGTCAGCGCATGAATCGACGGGCAGCCGTGATGCGAATGGGCGCGGGCCTGGGCGGAGTCGCACTCGCGACGATGCTTGGCGGCCATGCGTCGTCCGCACGCGCGGCGACTCCATCCACATTCGACCTCACGCCCAAGTCGCCGTCGCATCGGCCACGAGCGAAAGCCGTGAGTCAACTGTTCATGCATGGCGGGCCCAGCCACGTCGACTTGCTCGATCCCAAACCCGAACTCACACGACTCGATGGTAAGTCGCCGCCCTCCGAAGTTGCTGACGACGAGAAAAGGACGACCTACCTAATGGGTAGTCCATTCAAGTTCGCGAAGTACGGCCAGAGCGGACTCGAGTTTGCCGACGTACTTGCCAACACCGCGCAGCATGCCGACGACATCGCGGTCGTGCGTTCGATGTTCACCGAGCATCGCAATCACGAGCAGGCGATCTGGATGGCGAACACGGGCATGATCGTCTCGGGGCGCCCGAACATCGGATCGTGGGTTGCATTCGGATTAGGGACGGAGAATCAGAACTTACCTGCGTACGTGGCATTGCCCGATCCGACAGGTATGCCGACGGACGGCGCGCGAAACTGGTCGGCCGGATGGTTGCCTCCCGTGTACCAAGGCACGGCGATTCGCTCGGAGGGCATGCCGGTGCTGCATTTGCAGCCCAAAACGGCTCGCCCCGCCGAGATCGAACAAGGGCGTCTCGAACTGCTTCGCCGTTTGAACGCCCGTCATCAGCAGTCGCGTGCGGGGGAACTGGATCTCGATGCACGCATGGCCAGTTTTGAACTGGCGGCCAGGATGCAGTTGTCTGCAACCGACGCGCTCGATGTAACCACAGAGACCGAGGCGACGCAGAAGCTGTACGGCCTGGATCGGGATGGGACTCGCCCTTACGGCAAGCGATGCCTGATGGCGCGTCGATTAATCGAACGCGGAGTGCGTTTCGTACAGATCTTCATGAAGGGCCAACCGTGGGACACCCACAACTCGAATACCGCTGGCACCCGCAGTTGTTGCGAGCAGACCGACTTGCCGATCGCCGGACTGTTGACCGACCTGAAGCAGCGAGGCCTGTTCGAGTCAACGCTTGTGCAATGGGGCGGCGAATTTGGACGAACCCCCGCAGCCGAGCAGCGTGACAATAACAACGCACGCGGCAATGAAGGCCGCGATCATCATCCCTATGGATTCAGTGTGTGGCTTGCCGGTGGAGGCATCCGCGGTGGACAAGCCTATGGCGCAACCGACGATTTCGGCTATCGCTCCATCGTCAATCGCACGCAAACAGCCGACCTGCACGCCACGATCCTGCACCTGATGGGCCTGCAGCACGAAGCGCTGACGTTCCCGCACAATAGTCGCGACGAACGACTTACGGACGTCTACCCGGCGCGTGTGATTCACGACTTAATCAGTTGATCGTGACAGACGTCTCGGTTTACCTCTTTCGCCCTCGTCGTGGTCGCTCACACAAAACGCGATCACATCGCTACAATCACGCGACCTGATTGCCGCAAGGCCTTGTCCGCCGAAGGAGTGGTGACGCATGAAAAACGCAACTCGACGATCGTTCTTACTCGGCTCGGCAGCTGCATTGGCCGCCAGCGGAATCTGCCGCGCCACAGAACGTCGACCTCGCGTCGCCGCGCTCTGCTCGATCTACCACAAGTATTCGCACTCGCAACATATCGTCGATCGCTTCCTCGACGGCTACGGCTGGGAGGGAGCCCATCATCGACCCGCGATGGATGTCGTTTCCCTGTACGTCGATCAGGTGGGCGATAATGACCTGAGTCGCGAGCGGGTGTCGCGGCACCCCGAGACGCGAATTTTTCCGACGATCGCCGATGCCTTGACGTGCGGCGGCAGCGACCTCGCTGTGGACGGCGTGCTTTTGATCGCCGAGCACGGCAACTACCCTTTCAATGAAAAAGGCCAGCAACTCTACCCTCGCTACGAATTCTTTAAACAGGTGGTCGATGTCTATCGTCGCACCGGCAAGACCGCCCCCCTGTTCAACGACAAGCATCTTTCGTGGAACTGGGAGCATGCGAAAGAGATGGTGGATACGGCCGAGCAGATGCAATTCGGTTTCATGGCCGGGTCATCGCTGCCGGTCGCTTGGCGACATCCGTCGATCGATCTGCCGCTCGGCACCGAGCTCGATGAAGTCGTTGCGATGTGGGGTGGCGGGATTGACGGCGGCGACATTCATGTAATCGAAGCGATGCAGTCGATTGTCGAACGCCGGAAAGGTGGTGAGACCGGGGTGAAGTCGATCCAGGCGATTCGCGGCGATGATTTCTTTCGCGCGATCGAGGCAGGGGCGTGGGAATCGGGCGGCTGCGACGCGGAACTGCTCCAGGCCTGCTATTGTCGCAGCCATCAATTAAATCCGGGGCGAGCCACCTACAGCCACATCCTGCCGACGGCCCACGACCTGCGCCGACTCGCCCCCAAATCGTATGCGTACCGCATCGAGTACCGCGACGGATTGCGCGCGACGGTCGTGCAATTGCAGGGAGCCCCCAAGCAACAAGGCGCCGGCATTGTCGGCGACTGCAATTTCGCAGCCAGGGTCAAAGGTGGCGAGCTGTTTTCCCTGATGTTTTATCTGCCTTACTACTCGATGCGGAACTTCTTCAGCCCGCTGGTGCATCATATCGAATCGCTATTCCTCACCGGCAAGCCGCCTTATCCCATCCAACGCACGCTGCTGACCACTGGCATGACCGCAGCGGGAGTCGAATCGCACTTCCAACAAGGGCGGACGATCGAGACACCGCATCTTGCCATTCCCTATCAGCCGCCTCGTGAATCGACATTCTGGAGATCATAGATGTTCGACCGTCGCCATTTTCTCACGGCCGGTGGCGCAATGCTCGCAGGGCTGCCTGCGCTCGCTGAACTCCATAGAGCGCGGGCCGATGAGCCCGCGAGCAGCACATCACAGCCTTCTGACCAGCAGTCATCTGATGAGCAGGCGCAACCCGCACCCAAGCGGATTGCCATCATCACGACGGTCTGGACCTATCTTTCGCATGCTCAACATATGGGTGACCGGTTTCTGGTCGGCTATCCCCGCAATGGAAGTTGGCACAAGCCTCCATTGAAAGTGGTTTCGCTGTATGTCGATCAACGCCCCGAAGGAGACTTGAGTCGCCAACGCGCGGCCCAACATGGTTTCAAGATCTTTCCTTCGATCGCGGAAGCACTGCGTTGCGGAGGCGACAAACTGGCGGTGGATGGCGTGGTGATTATTGGCGAGCACGGCAATTATCCGCACAATGCCAAAGGCCAGATCCTTTATCCCCGGTTTGAATTCTTTCAGGAAGTGATGCGCGTCTTCGAAGCCGACAAACAATCCGTACCCGTGTTTAACGACAAGCATTTGTCGTACAGTTGGGAAAAAGCGAAGCGGATGGTCGAGGACTCGCGCCGCCTCAAGTTTCCGTTCCTTGCCGGTTCTTCGCTGCCAGTCACGTGGCGACTCCCGGCAGTGGAGATTCCCTACGGTGCGGAACTCGACGAAGCGCTGATGGTCGGTGTGGGCGGATCCGATGCGATGGACTATCACGCGCTCGAGGCGATGCAGTGCATGGTCGAACGTCGCAAAGGGGGCGAGACCGGCGTCAAGTCGGTGCAACTCATCGAAGGCGATGCGGTCTGGAAAGCAGGAGAGCAGGGGATCTGGTCGCTGCGACTCCTGGAAGCGGCGCTCTCGCGAAGCGACTCACTACAAGGTTTCTCGGAAATCGACTCCCGACCGCAAGACCTGGTGCGTAACGGTGAATTGCAAAAACTGGTCGCAGAACCAGCCGCCTATTTGATCGAACGCCGCGACGGACTTCGGACTACGCTGTTGATGCTCAATGGAGCCCTGCAAGACTACAACTTTGCGGCACAAGTTCGTGGCGGCCCGCTTGTCTCGACACAGTTCTACCTCCCCCCGACACCGAATGTTGTGTACTCGGCGCGACTCATGTCCAACGTCGAATCGATGATCATGACGGGCAAAGCACCGTACCCGGTCGAGCGGACGCAGCTTGCCTGCTCCATCCTGGATCGCTGCTTGGATTCCAAGGTCCAAGGCCATCAGCGATTGGACACTCCGGAACTCGAGATCGCCTACGTCGCGCCCAAGGAATGTCCTTTCGGCGAATAGACCGACACCCCGCGAACTGCCCGCATAGTTTACCCTAACGGTACTACGCGAACGGCACAAAGCGAAAAACGCTCTCATCCCGCATCCTTGCTGCAATCAGCACCCCCTGACTGACGACATCCATTACACCTACCGAAGCGGCACTCGCCGCTATCAGTTTGTCGTCAATTCCAACGATTCGCCGCCTTTGCAGCCTGTTCTATCCCGTCGCCTCGATCCGCGCGA
>JBJOLO010000655.1:0-2856 GCA_046045565.1 Planctomycetota bacterium
GTCGGTTTCCAGTCGTTTCAATTCGAGGCTGATTCGCTGCATCAGCCACTTGCGCTGCAGATCGGTCAGGGACAACTCGTCTTCGTCGCTCCATGGAATCTGCGACAGATTGCCCCGTCCCGGGTTCGCCTTGGTTTTCGCGGTGATGAATCGATCCCAAAGCTTCTTGCGATCGCTTGCTCGCAGGCATGCTGAATGCAACAGTCGATCTGCTTGCCATGCACCAAGAACTCCGTCCTGACTGACGGCCTTATCGATTCGCGTTCGAAGTTCGCTCTCGATCGCTTTTTGTTTGTCTTCGACGCGGCCATACAGATCCACAAGCAGTTTGTAGCGAGGCTCGTTCACATCCTTGTCGACGAGCCCGGAGGTTTTGCGATTGAAATTCTGCAGCTCATCGACAAGTTCCTCGACATCGCTGCTGCTCAAGTTGGCATTTCCAAGATCGGTCCGGCACAATGTTACGTAATCGCCAATCGAGTAACGGACACGAGCTTCCCTCAGCACGATCAGCTTGACTCGTGGCCAATCGACGCCCGTCAGGTCTTTGTTCGACGCAGCAGCAGGCAGCTCTTGGGAGAACTTCGACAATTCATCGCTGCCCCGATACAGCTTCCAAGCATCAGCGAGGCGACGCAGGAAGGATGCTTTGCTGGAGAGCGTGGTGACTTCTTGATTCAGGACAATCATGCGGTCCAGCGATTCAAAATCCGCTTTCAATTCGCGCAGGCGGCTTTCAATTTCACCGGCCTTTTGCGATGTCCCCGAGTTGAACGCGGTGCCACCTCGGGCCTTCGTCTCCAATTCGACCAGCTGATAGTTCACCTCGCGCCACAGGTGCGGTGCGAACACAATGGGGGACTTGGCTCCTTGATCCTCGAGTTTGTCGCGCAA
This sequence comes from Planctomycetota bacterium, assembly GCA_046045565.1. Lineage (GTDB taxonomy): Bacteria > Planctomycetota > Planctomycetia > Pirellulales > Pirellulaceae > VGZA01. The sequence continues at coordinate 895 of JBJOLO010000655.1, forward strand.
TTCCCAAATGGAGTTCAACAAGCCCGATAATCGCTGCAGTTGCACTCCGCGCTCCGAAAGCTTCTCGTCGTTTGCCTCTGCTTCGGCGGCCTCGTTGGCATCGCCGGGCGGCCCTTTGGGCTTGACTTGGGTCTCGGTCGGCCCCTGCGCTGCTTTTTCGGGCTCGGCGTCGGGCTTTGTGGCACTGTCGCCTTGGGAGGTTGCTTGCTTCGCCCCGGTTGTCTCTTTGGAATCCGAGCCGGAACTCCCATCCGCCGGTTTTGCGTTCGACTCCTTCGATTCGGGGGTCGCTTGAGGATCGTTCGATTTTGTTGCGATTCCGCCACGGTCGGCCGACGTGGGGGCTTTTTCCTTGCTGCGTTCGGAGCTCGGAGAGGCGGGCTCTTGTTTTTGGGCAGTGGAAACGAGCGTCAGGCGGAGCGCGGGGAACGCAGCCGTTTCGGTCGAGTCGGCCTTCATGTTCGTCTTGGAGTCACGCTCCCCTTGAGCAGAATCGGGCGGCGGTGCGCTCCGGGCTACAACTCGCAACAATCCAATCTGATCCGGTGATTTGCTTCGCAAGTCGGTTTTGTCATTCGCTTTCGCCGCAGGGAACATCCATGGGGTTTGCAGCGATCCCCCTGACACTTTGAGCAAGTTCGTGACGTTGGAGCGAACGAAACTGTAGAATTCGTCCAGCGTAATCTCCCGATTCTGATCGACATCTGCATCTCCTTGGAGCGCAGCGGCCACGTAATGAGCGAAAACCGACTGTTGAGCATCGGGTAGCGTCGCACGCGGTTCGAGCGGTCGTCCGGAGAACATCACCCACAAAGCGGGATCGTCGATCGCCTCTACCTCCTTGCGAAGCTGCTGAGGAAAACGGTCGACAAACACGCCGAGTCGGGGATCGTTCGCAAGCGGGTCGCAGTCGAGCAGCAAGAGCTTGAGTTCGGCTTTTGAGGAGTGGATCACGTCGAGAACTTTCTCGAACGCGGTACCTGCCTTGAAGTCGTCGAGATCGCGTTTGTCCAAATAGGGCTTGGTGAGCAGGTAGGCTTTGTTGTCGCTGGCAACAATGCCTTGACCGCTAAAATAAACGACGAGCCGGTCACGCGGACCACAGTCTGCCGCATTTCTTTTGAGCAACGTTAGCCAGTCATCAAACGAGGTCGTTGGCTGGTCTCGGCGTTGCGTTTTCAGATACGGCTGCTGCTCAGAAAGGTTGCCGAGTAACTCGACATCCTCGGCGACGAATGGCAGCGGCGGCAGAAGCAATTGGGTCTGATCCTGATCCCAGACGGGAAGGATCGCGAGGTAGGTTTCGGATTTCGGGCGTAACAAGTACCAGAACAGCACACCCACCAGCAGCACAGCTAGGACGGTAAAGATCCAACGGGCTGATGCCAACCGGCTAGCCGTGTCGGCATTGGCTGCCCGAGAGCTTCCACTGCCACCTCGCCAAGATTTCCTGCCCGTGAAGCCGCTCTGAGATGCATTGTTACCCATGCGAAGCCTTCCGCCCGGTTAGCAACCTATTCGTCCCCCGCGCCGATCCGTCGCAACGCGCGCCCCAGCTCATCAAGCGTTCGTGCATGAACGCGGCTAGCCCAAGACTTGCTGATCCCTTGTTGCGATGCCGCTTCCTGCAACGACAAGCCTTCGAAGTAGATATCCTTGATCAGCTTTCGCTCAATAGGCGGCAGCTTTTCCACCAACTCCATCAGCCGGGCCAGTACTTCGCGGTCAAGTGCAAACGCTGCAGGAGTCGGATTCGGGTCGATGAATTCGACGGATGCATCATCTTTGTTGTCATGAATCGAGACAACGCGTTCCCGTCCGCCAGTCGATGCTGGCTTGGGAGCGGCCGTTTGCCCGGATTGTTGCTCGGCCAGCAACCGTGCCTCGGATTCCTTCCGCTGCTTGTTCATCCGCGCCCGCGACGTCCAACTCATCTTGGAAACGCCGTCGTAGATCGCGCCT
>JBJOLO010000690.1:0-4706 GCA_046045565.1 Planctomycetota bacterium
GACGCTGTCCTGCACCACGAGCGGAGAGGTACCGGCTCCGAAGTAACCGAGATCGCCCTCGTAGTCTTCGTAGAGGGCTCGCGACCAAAGGAGTTCGCCGGTCTTCAGCGAGACACAGCGGAGATCACCGGCAGCTCCGAATAAGTACACACGATCGCCGACGATGGTGGGGACGCACCGGGGACCGCGATCGGCATTGACACCGCCCCGATAGCTGGCGGAAAAGGTGCGATTCCAAGCTGGTTTCCCGGTCGACACGTCCAGCGCATCGACCTGCTCGTTGCCCTGCAGGCGATGGAAAAAAACGACTTTGCCGGCGGCAATGGCCGGACCGGCAAACCCTTCGCCGGCCGGCACCGACCAAGCGGTTTTCGGTCCCCCTGTCGGCCAACGGTCCGGCAACGTCTCGTCCACGGCCCGGCCGTCGCGGGAAGGCCCGAGAATCTGAGGCCAATCGCCCGCCGAGCTTGATGCCGCAACTCCGCACGACACCGCCAAAAGTGCCAAGCAACTGATTCCGCCTCGCATTCCCAATTCTCCCTGATGACCGGGGGTGAGTTCCGCTCCCGATTGGATTACAATCACGGGGAATCGTCAAGCGAGAACAGCGTCGGACGACAGCACCTTTCGAAACCAGCACGGACCATGCGCACCAGTCACGGAGCAGACAGAGTGAGACGTGCCTTTCGAATTTGGGAAAAGAAACGCGGCGCTCGCCGCACGGGATCGAATCTCGTCGGCTCGCTGGGCGAGGGATTGTTCTTCACGATCCTGACCCTGATCGGCTTGGTATCGCTCAGTACGCTCATCACAAAACAGGTCACCGATCCGACGACCTCGGACTATCCGCCCGGCTTCGGATTCTGGGTGATGCTGTTGGTGCTAACCTCGTTCGCGCTTTTAGGCGGCGGTGGCATTATTCGAACGCTGCTCAGGATGGGAACATCGGTTGAGCGACGCGCGGCGATCGCAAGACGAGCCGCGACACTGGACTTGCTCACCGACGCCATTCCGCAACCGCGTGACTTTCCGGCTGTCCCCAGCGATGCCGACCTGACGAACAGCCCGGGAATCAAACTGGCGTACCGCCTGCCGACCTCGCATTCTCCCCTCTGGCACCTTTCCGCGGCCACCATTTTCTGTCTGCTGTGGAACAGCATGGCTGCCGTCATCATCGTCCTCGCCGTCCGTCACCGCGAATGGTTGCCGACGATCCTCGCCATACCTTTTCTTGCTGTCGGCATCTGGTCGGTGCGACATTTCTTCCATCAAATGCTTCTGCATAACGGCATCGGCCCCACGATCGTGGAGATCTCCGACCATCCGCTTTATCCCGGCCACGAGTACCGGTATTTTGTCTCGCAGTCCGGCCGTCTTCGTCTTCGATCGTTAGAAATCTTTCTGGTATGCGAGGAAGAAACCACCTACCACCAGGGCACGGATGTGCGGACCTCTCATTGTGTGGTCTTCGAAGAGTCCCTGTATCGCCGCGACGATTTCGCCGTCGATCTGCGGACCCCGTTTGAGTGGCAAAGCAGCTTTCGAGTGCCGTCGAATGCCGTGCATTCGTTTCATTCGGCTCACAATCGCGTGCTGTGGAAACTGGTGGTCAAAAAAGAGATCGAAGCGTGGCCAACGGTCGTCCGCAGTTTTCCGCTGGTGGTCTATCCGGTACGCAGCATGCCCGGCAAACGAGTGATTGGCCCCATCTCCGCACGCGCGAACGCATAAATGGAACCGAAAATCAGTTTGACGCTGAAAAACGCGCGACGGGCATTCTATCCCGGCGATGAACTGGAGGGCCAATATCAAGTCGAGGCCGCTTCGCCCGCCGAGGTCACCGCCATCGAACTGTCCGTCCTGTGGTACACCGAGGGCAAAGGCGACGAGGACCTGGCAGTGCATTTTTTCCAGCGCCGGACGGAGGCGGATGCGGAAGGCGGCGACTTACGCATTCCGCACCGGTTTCGAACCGTGCTGCCCAACAGTCCATTGAGCTACTCCGGAGTCAGCTTGCGGATTCGCTGGTGCGTTCGCCTGCGCGTGTTTCTCGCTCGCGGAAAACAGCTCCATTTTCAGGTTCCCTTCGTGTTGGGCGAAAGCTTCGAGGCTGCCGCCGTATCACAACCCCGCTCCCTCCAACCATCGCACCACGCCCTGGCCGATTCGCAGGCACATGAAGAAGACGACGACTCGAATTGACGACAGCAACGATCGGCAACGAGCAGGACCGCCGCAGGAATACGCCTCGCCCTTCGAGGCCGAACGGCATGACGCGATGGGCAGTCTTCCGCCGGACGCGAATCCGTTTTCCAGTTGCTACGTTCGCCCCGGCGCTATCCCGTTCCGATTCTCCGGACAAATAACCGCGTCGCTTGTGGTTGACCGACTGCGACAATCGAACTGGTCGGGGCAAATCGTCGGACCGCACGGGTCGGGAAAATCGACCTGCCTGGCCACCCTGATCCCGTACCTGGAGCGCGAAGGCAAGCAAATCGACTTATATCGACTCGCCGACCGCCAACGACAACTTCCCCCCCGCCCCGCCGCGCCGCCCTGGAATGCCTCCGTGCTCGTAATCGTTGACGGGTACGAACAATTAAGCTGGTGGAACCGGTGGCAACTGCGGCGCAAGTGCAGGCAATTCAACGCAGGCCTGCTGGTGACCACGCATGTCGATCTGGGACTGCCCACGATTTACACCGCAAGCGTCGAACCGTCGACAGCCCGGGAATTGGTGAACGAGTTGCTTCGACGCGGCTCGCTCCCGCTCCCGCCGACGGCGATCGATGACGCGCTGTCTCGCCACGACTCCAACTTGCGCGAAGTGCTTTTCGAACTTTATGACCGCTACGAGCGGGAACGACAACGACGCGGATCGTAGGGAAAGCGATTCACTTGGGAATCGGTCCCGTGGCATGCTGCCACAACGCGGTGACGCCGAGTGCGAGCCAACTGAGGATCAGGCAACCGCCGCCCGCCGGGACAATCGCCCAATGTCCCAAATTGCCGGTAAAGACTCCCCGATACAGCCCGCCAGAGAAGCCAAGCAGTCCCAGCAGCAACAGCACGGCAGCCACCGATCGGATCCGCGATGAGTCGCGCAGACTCCAAACGCCGATCAGCAGTAAGACCGGTGCGTGAAACATCTGATAGCGAACCGCCGTTTCGCAGTTGGCGATGCGTTTCTGCTGCGCATCCTCCGCCACACCGTTTCGCTCCAGCCAACCCTTGAGCCCATGGGCATGAAAGGCTCCTAAGCCTACCCCGGATGCTCCAATCAGTGCCGCCAACAGAATCCAGACTCGAGGCAACATCGCTTGCGACTCCCGTAAAAAAGGCAACGCCCCAGTGTATCACACCGGGGCGTTGCAAGGATTCTCAAGCTGGTTCGAAGACGATCCGTTACGGATTCGCCGTCGGATTCAGGCCGAGCTTATTCTCTTCCTCTTCCTGAATGATGATTCGAGGTGTCACCATCATCATGAGGCTTTGAGCCTCACGGCCGATGGCTACGTTCTTGAACAACCGGTTCAGGTAAGGAACCTTGCTCAGGATTGGAATACCTCGCTCGTCGCGGCCTTCACGCAATCGCTTGATGCCGCCCAACAGTACGGTACCGCCGTCCGGGACGCTAACGGTCGTCGTCACCGTGGTGAAGGCAAAGGTTGGCAATTGGACCGTCGTACCTTCGGTGGTGGTTTCCACATCGTTGTTGACCGCCTTCTTGTCGTCCACCGGGTCCACAACCGCGGTTCCCGACTTGGTGGTCGTCTTCCCGGTGAAGGTGAACGTATCCACCTCGCCGATCTTGCTAAAGAACGGCACCAGCGTCATTCGCACAAACCGACGGTCCGGCGATACGACCGCTTGTACACTCAACGAGGTACCTTCGTTCAGCACGACCACTACCGGTTGGTGAGCCACAGCGAAGTCGCCGACCACCGGAATAATGCCGACCACGAAGGGCTTCTGAGCGGTATCGAATACCGAGGCGGTTTGACCATTGAACATGGTCACCTTCGGAGCCTGCAGCACGTTCGACCGGCTATCACCGTTCGCCGCCTGCACCAGCAAGAAGACTTCGATATCGCTGAGGATGGCCACGCCGAAGTTGGCGGCCGTGTTCACGTCAAAGCCACCGAACTGCGGAATCGTACCACCAAAGTCACCACGAGTACCGTTCGTGAACGGAATGTCGAGGTCCGCGGTCGGCACGCCGGCAGGCGTCAAGCCGAACGCGATACTCGGACCGGCATCATCCGGGAGACCCGTGGGAGACGCCTGTCGCAAGCCGGTGTTGTCATCGATTTGGAAGTCGAAATCGACACCGATACGTTCGAAGAAGTTATCACGCAGCGTGATGAACCGCACTTCGATCGTTACCTGGAGATCTTGAAGTTTACGCAACTGTTCGAGCAGGTCGGCAATTTGCTCATGCACTTCCTGCGTCTGACTGACGACGATACTCAAGTTCGAAGGCGAGGCCTCGATCGTTCCCGAGCCGCCGAATTCCGACCAGGTCGTCGGGGCGATCGAGGACGTGACGAGATCGATCAGCGTGTCAAAGTTGGGTTGCGAGCCGCCACCCAGACCACCCGGACCGGCACCCACCTGATGCGACGGTCGTGTTGCACTACCCGGGGCAATGCCGCCGCCGATCTGAGCCATCACCGCAGGATTCATGTTCTGCGATTGATTGCCTG
>JBJOLO010000728.1:0-6400 GCA_046045565.1 Planctomycetota bacterium
GGTGTCGAAGGATTTCGCGGAGAGGTCGAACGTGGTACGATCGACGGCCATTCAGATTGCACGATGACCACAGATATTGCGGGTTGAATCGGCGAACGCGATAGCGAAACGAGCATCGTGACGGAACGGAGCGGTGACATGCGAAGTCTCTTGATGCCTATCGTCCCCATGTTGTCTTGCGGCCTGTCTGGCACTCGACCGGTGGTCCTGTTGCGACGGCTCACGAGACACCCAAGGCCCGCGACATTCCCGCTTGGTGGGCTGGTTTTCATACTCGTTGCGGTGTTGGCAGCAGGTCGCTGCATGGAAGCGGGCGAGACGAAATTAGGCACGCACACGTTCACGTTGCCGGACGGTTTCGAAGTCGAACTCGTGGCCGGTCCGCCACTAATCGAGCGGCCGATTGCGGCTGCGTTTGACGAACAAGGACGGCTCTATGTATCGGAGTCGTCGGGCACGAACGACAACGTTCAGCTTCAGCTCGAAAACAAGCCGCATCGCATTCTGCGTTTGACTGATCGCGATGGCGACGGCCGATTTGACGACCGCGTCGTTTACGCAGATCAGCTGATGTTTCCGGAAGGCACGATGTGGCTCGATGGTTCGTTGTATGTCTCCGCACCGCCGGTGATTTGGAAGCTAACCGATACCGACGACGACGGGGTGGCCGATCGGCGTGAGGTGTTCTTCGATGGCAAGACGCTCACGGGATGCGCGAACGATTTGCATGGGCCGTACACCGGGCGCGACGGTTGGATCTACTGGTGCAAGGGAGCGTTTGCCGAGCAACGTTACGATCGTCCTGGCGGAACGCCGCTGGTCACGAAAGCCGCGCACATCTTCCGATGCCGTCCCGACGGATCGGGGATTGAACCGGTGATGACGGGCGGAATGGACAACCCGGTGGACGTGATCTTCACGCCGGGTGGCGAGCGCATCTTCACGACGACATTCCTCGTGCATCCGGGAGGCGGGTTTCGCGACGGAATGATTCATGCCATTTATGGCGGCGTTTACGGCAAGGTCCACGCCGTGCTCGACGGACATCCGCAGACGGGCGAGGTGATGCCGGTGCTGACCCATTTGGGACCGGCCGCGCCGTGCGGACTTTTGTGCTACGAATCCAAGGCCTTGGGGGCGGAGTACCATCAAAACCTGTTCGCCTGCCTGTTCAACATGCACAAGGTCACCCGACACGTGCTGGAACCAGTCGGTGCGACCTACAGAACGCGGGACGAAGATTTTCTCGTGTCGGATAATATCGACTTCCATCCGACGGATGTAATCGACGATGCCGATGGCAGTTTGCTCGTGGTAAACACGGGTGGCTGGTACAAGCTGTGTTGTCCGACGTCGCAATTCTGGAAGCCGGATATTCTTGGCGGGATCTATCGTGTCCGACGTCAGGGGATGCCTCGTGTTGAAGACCCGCGCGGGCGGAAGCTCGCATGGTCAACGCTGCCTGCGACGGAATTGGTGATGCATCTCGACGACCTGCGCATAGCGGTCCAGCAACGGGCCATGGCCGAGTTGGCACGGCGCGGAGTCGAGGCGTTGCCCGAGTTGGAGCGGGTGCTTCGCAATCCGACCGAATCGTACGTCGACAAACGCCGGAATGCGGTGTGGACCTTGGCGCGGATTGAAAACGCGGAGTCGTTGCGGTTGGTTCGACTGGCGCTCGACGATCCGGAGGCTACGGTGAGGCATGCGGCCCTGAACAGCGTAAGCCTGCGGCGCGATGCGCAAGCGGCAACACAACTCGTGAAGTTGCTAAGCGAAGGCACGGCGGTGCAGCAGCGCGTCGCGGCCGAGGCGCTGGGGCGGATCGGTGACCGTTCCGTCGTGCCGGCGTTGCTCAAGCGGGCGGAGGATCCGCAATTCATGGGCGATCGCGTCCGCGAACATGCGTTGATCTACGCGCTGATCGAGTTAGGGGATGCGCTGAGTGTGCGCAAGGCCGTCGCGTCGACCGTGCCGGGTGTGCGACGAGCCGCGATGATGGCACTCGACCAAATGCCCCTCCGCGCCGCGGTCGAGGGCGCGGGGCTCGATCCCTATGAGGTGGGTCCCTTGCTGCACTCGAGTGAAGCGACGCTACGCGAAACGGCAAGTTGGCTTGTGGGACGGCATCCGGAATGGGGCGATGCCCTGGTGGATGTGATGGCGGCACGACTCGAATCGCTTCCGGACGACGCGGGTGCCCGGCTCGCGTTGGCGTCGCAGTTGTCCCGGTTCGCGGCGCAACCCGGAATCCAATCGCTGCTTGCGAAAACTGCGAGTGGCGGATCCAGTCCGGCAGCGGTCGTGGCGATGACCGCGATGCGCGATTCCGGTTTGAAGGAATTACCGAAGGAATGGGTGAAGGCCTTGCTCGCGGTCATGGAGCGAACTTCCTCGGAACTCGGTGGCGTTGCATCATCCGTCGTCAAAGCGGTGCCGCCTCGCAAGGACGACACGGCGAAGATCGTGGAGGGCTTGTTGAGCTATTCTCAGCGCCGCTCACTGGCTGCCGAACTGCGGTTGGACGCGTTAGCTGCCGTTCCCGGCGGGGTGCCATCGATCGAGGACTCGTTGTTCATCTTTCTGCTGGCTGCGCTGGATGCGGAGGCATCGGTGAATGTGCGTTCGGCAGCCGCCGATATTCTGTCTCGCGGGAAGTTGAAATCGGATCAATTGATTCAATTGACCGGAGTGTTGCCCAAGTCGGGGCCGCTGGAAGTCGATCGTCTGCTTGCCGCATTTGATCAATCGCAAGATGCCGTGGTGGGTGCGGCACTCGTAGCCGCCTTGGAAAAATCGCCGGCGCTGGCGAATTTGCGAGTCGATGCGCTGCGGACGCGGTTGACCAAATTCGGTCCCGACGTGGAGCAGTCGGCGGCGAAACTCTATGCAGCCTTGAACGTCGATCCCGCGAAGCAGAAAGAGAAACTCGAGAAACTTCTGGAACAGATCAAAGACGGCGATGTGCGACGCGGTCAGGCGGTGTTTCACAGCACCAAGACGGCCTGCGTTGCCTGCCATCAAATGGGTTACCTCGGTGGAAATACCGGACCCGACCTGACACGGATCGCCGACGTCCGCAGCGAGCGGGATCTGCTAGAATCGATCGTCTTTCCGAGTTCCAGCTTCGTACGCAGCTACGAACCGATTGTGGTGGCAACCAAGGACGGACAGGCGGTGGCGGGGCTGATTCGCAAGGAATTTGCAGAGGCCATCGTGGTGGCAACGGGTGCGAAAACCGAGGTGCGGGTGGAACGTGACAACATCGAAGAAATCCGCCCCGGAAACGTCTCGGTGATGCCTTCGGGGCTGGACCAGCAGTTGACGATCCAGGAGTTGGCCGACCTGATCGCGTTTCTGAAGGCGAAGAAATAATTGCCTCTGGAAACCGGCGGGCTCGAATCGCAAAGCTTGCGATGCGAGAATTAACAGCGAACGCCCAACTCTTTATCGCGTCGTGATGCGATGGCTGGCGGCGCGTTGAAACCGATTTGAGAACGAATCCATGCAGCTGCGGGTTACGAATCTGGGAATGCCGGTCGAGTCTCCTGAAGAGGCTCTGGGGGCGGCGATTGCAGCCCGCTTGGGGATTCGCTCCGAGGAATTGCTGCACTGGCGCATCTTGCGAAAGAGCCTCGACGCGCGAGCTCGGAGCGGCTTGAAGTTTGTGTATTCGTTGTTGGTCGAGGTACCGGAGGAGCGTGCGGCCAAGAAGTTATCGGCCCTGCCGGGGGTCGAGCCGTTTACGCCGGCGCGGTTTGACGAGTCGGATCCCGGTTCGGCGCCGCTGGAGCATCGGCCGATTGTCATCGGCTCCGGGCCCGGCGGAATTCTCGCGGCCTATTATCTGGCGATGCGAGGTTATCGGCCGTTGGTCTTGGAACGCGGGGATCCGGTGAAGGCACGGGTGCCGGCGATTCGCGCTTTTGATCGGGGCGGGCCGCTCGATGCCGAAAATAATTACCTGTTTGGCGAAGGCGGTGCGGGAACGTTCAGTGATGGAAAGCTGACCTGTCGCATGAGCGGTCCCGACGTCGAGTGGGTGTTGGATCAATTCGTCGAGTGCGGCGGGCGTTCGTCGATTCGCTACGAATACCGACCGCATTTGGGCAGCAATCGCTTGCCGATGATCGTCAGGAATTTTCGCCGCCGGATCGAGAGCATGGGCGGCGAGTATCGATTTCGCTGTCGTGTTGAAGGCCTCGATATTTCGCAGGGACGAATCCGCGGTGTGCAAACTTCAAGTGGTCCGATTGCGGCATCGGTGGTGGTCTTGGCAATGGGCCATAGCGCGCGAGATACCTATGAGATGCTGTACCAGTCCGGGATTCCGATGGAGGCGAAGGCATTTCAATTGGGTTTGCGCATCGAGCAACCGCAAGAATCGGTGAATCGCTACCGCTATCCGCAGACGCGCTATCTGGAGTTGCTGGGACCGGCCGACTATTCGCTGGTGGCTCGCGGCACGCGCGACATCTTCACCTTTTGCATGTGTGCGGGTGGCTACATTATCCCGAGTGTTTCGGAGCCCGAACGATTTTGCACGAACGGCATGAGTAATTCGCGGCACGATTCTCCGTGGGCGAACAGCGGGATTGTGGTGACGCTGGAGCCGCACGAGTTCGGCGACACGAGCGGCGGGACGGTGCATCCGCTGGCCGGTGTGCAGCTGCAACGCCGCTACGAATCGATTGCGTATCGCCTGGGGCGGGGCAGCTACATGACGCCCTTGCAACGTGCGGAAGATTTTCTCGCCGGGCGGGTGCCAACCGGCGAGAACTCGGCGACCTGTTCGCATCCCCGCGGTGCGTTCGTGACTTCGCTCGACCAGGTGCTGCCGCCCGTGATTGCCAAAGCGCTGCGAACGGGGCTGCCGGTCATGGATCGCTCATGGCAGGGAGCTTTCCTGCGCGATGCGGTATTGGTCGGGCCGGAAATGCGAGGGAGTTCCCCGGTTCGGATTTCGCGAGAAGGCGAGTCCCGACAATCGCCGGGCATCGAGGGGCTGTATCCGGTCGGCGAGGGGGCGGGATTCGCCGGCGGCATCGTGAGCGCCGCGGTCGATGGTTTACGCACGGCCAAGTCGATCGTAAAACGATTTGCTCCGTTGGAGACACCCTGATGGAACTCGCGATCGACTGCCGCCAACTCGTGAAAACCTACGACCAGCGCCCGCCCGTGGAAGCGGTTCGCGGGCTGGATCTGCAGGTTCGCGCCGGCGAGTGCTACGGATTGCTGGGTCCCAACGGTGCCGGCAAGACGACTACGATCGAGATCCTGGAGGGACTTTCTTCGCCCACGAGCGGGACGGTGCGGGTCCTCGGACGTGAATGGGGAAAAGGCGACGACGAGATTCGCCAACGCATCGGCGTCTCGCTACAAGAAACGCGGCTTCCGGAAAAGCTCACGGTGCGTGAGACCGTCACGTTGTTTCGAAGCTTCTATCGACGAGGTCTCGAACCGGACGATGCTTTGGCGAGGCTGTCGCTGCAGGAAAAGAGCAACGCGCGGATCGGCAAATTGTCCGGCGGCCAGAAACAGCGATTGGCCGTCGCTTGTGCCCTGGTGGGAGATCCGGATCTATTGTTCCTGGACGAGCCCACGACAGGTCTCGATCCGCAATCGCGTCGCGAGTTGTGGGACATCATTCGTGGATTCAAGACGCAGGGACGCACCGTGTTGCTCACGACGCACTACATGGAGGAGGCCGAAAAACTGTGCGATCGCGTTGGCATTGTTGATCAGGGACGCAAGATGGCGGAGGGGACTCCGGCGGAATTGATTGCGTCCCTGGGCAGCGATCATATCGTGGAGTTTTCCATGCAGTCGGCCAGTCACGAACAAAGTCCAACCCTGGAGATGTTTCGTATGCTACCCAGTGTGCGGTCCGTCGTCGAGGACGATGGTCGCGTGCGACTCTCGGTGATCGAACCACATGTGGTGTTGCCGGCGCTGATCGAGTTGTTGTCACGCAGCCACTGCGATTTGACAAGCCTGACGACGCGCCATGCGAGCCTGGACGACGTCTTCGTGGCGATGGCCGGCCATTCGATGAACGAGGAATGAATCATGAATCAACTCACCTCGTTGCTTCGACATTCGCCTCTCTGCCAATTGGTGTTGGCCCGTGTGCGCGAGTTTTTTCGCGAGCCGGAGGCGGTTTTCTGGGGTTACGGATTTCCCTTGTTGATGGCGATGGCCTTGGGGTTTGCTTTTCGCAATAAACCGGTTGAGCAATTTACGGTCGATCTGCTGGCCGGCAATGAAAACCGACCGTTGCTGAAGAAGTTGCAGGAAGATCAGCGTTTCCAGGTACGCGTTGGAGACGATGCGGAATGCCGGCGGCGGCTGCGGACCGCCAACACGGATCTCGTGATCTCTTGCGATGGACCGGAGCAGT
>JBJOLO010000737.1:0-3263 GCA_046045565.1 Planctomycetota bacterium
CCTAGGCCGTATCGAGCCAAGCGATCGTGCTGCCGCATCAGACTTCTACCCGCAACACACCTTGCGGTCTCGGCAACCGTCGGAATTCGAACTCGACGCGATGTCGTGCACCAGTTCGTTAGACCAAACCGCGAACCATGGGCAACCTCTCGCGATCTCCTGCTCAACTCCATTCCTGGCAAATCGCGAGGTTCGAACGGACACCACGATCGTTCCGGAGGATATTACCGCCATTCAACCGATCGCGCCGCTGATCGGACCCGTAGTGCGCACGCAACCTGGAACAGACTTGAACAGTCCGTCGAGGATCCGTGGAGCACTCGCCAAATCGCAAGGACATCGCTCCTGGATCACGCTCGTGGTTTCTGTCGCCATTGCACTGATCGGATGGGGCGTTCTCAGCGACGTCGAACACCCCGTCGAACGTGTACCAGCATCGAGAGTACCTGCCTCGAGCACACCGGCGATTCGCGAGATATCCACAAACGGCCACCGCGTCTCCCCGGCCAGCGATCTGTCGACGAGCAGTGCTAGTCCCGAGCAACAATCGCAATGGGTAACGACCGCCGACACTTCGATGCGTTCGTCGCCTCCACCGCTGGCATCCGCACCGTTCGACGGCGAGCAAGCGAAAGCCCTGCAAGAACAATGGGCCCAGTTCCTCCACATCCCGGTCGAATGGACAGGGCCCTACGGAATCGTCTTCCGATTGATCCCTCCCGGATCTTTCTTCATGGGATCCGAGGCAAGAGAATCCGACCTTCCAAAAAAGCTCGGGCAAAACAGACGATCGGGAGCCATCAAACTTCTGATGTTGCAGTCCGAAACACCGCAGCACTTTGTCACCATTCACCAGCCTTTTTATCTCTCCGTTACGGAAGTCACCGTCGAACAATTTGCCCGGTACGTCTGCAACTCCGGTGCAATGACCGACGCAGAACGTGAAGGATATGGCGTCCGCAACGGTATGCGAGGCGAGCACCTCAACGAACCCGGACTTAGCTGGCACAGTCCCCCGCAGCGGGGCCAGGAACCCGTTGGATACTTGAGTTGGAATGATGCCCGTGCATTTTGCGAATTCCTTAGCCAAAAGTCCGCGGGCGAATTCCGGCTACCTACGGAAGCCGAATGGGAGTACGCATGCCGCGCCGGCACCAACACGCGATTCCATTACGGCGACGCCTATCGTCCGGCAGCAAAAGGAAGAAGATCGCCGCCCGATCACGAACAACAGATCCTACCACCCAATGCGTTCGGACTCCTGAATTTGCATAGTGGTGTCAACGAACTTTGTCTTGATGAGTTCTCGATTGGAGCGGCAACATTAACCGAGGACCTCGTCCTGGTGTTCGGCAGCGAGCGCAACGTACACGATGTTGCTGCCCGCTATCGCGTCGTTCGAGGAAACGTAACATCGCACAACCCGCTTCGATCTCAAGCATCAGCGCGGGGCGCCGTTCTCCCCGAGATGCGGCATGCCCATCAAGGCGTTCGGGTTGCTGCCTCGATTGAGACCGTAATGGACTCCGCCGAATCCAAAGCCGTAATCGCTGCACAGACAGACAGCTCGTCGCAGATGGACATGCAGCCCTAAAACGCGATCAGCCTTCCGCTCACGATATCGGTGCTGCCATCGCCAGTTGCTCGCGACGAAGTTCGTCCATCAGCGGCCACAGCTGATCGACCTCCTCTTTAAACAGTTCCCCGATCAAGAGGTCGGTGATCAGGCCCTTCTTGTCGCCATGCTTGCGGACAAACTGACCGAAATTCAACCCGTCATAGAATTCGCAAACAAGCCTTCTCATGCGATCCATGCCGGCGACGTACTCAGGCCCCCATTTGCCTAATTGATTTGCCGACGTATCGCCCGATCGCAACCCCTCGGCGATCGCGTCCGCGGCGCTCGCTCCTGATTTCAGGGCCAGCAGGATCCCGGAAGAATAGAGCGGATCGAGGAATCCGTAGGCGTCGCCGACCAACACCCAGCCTTCGCCAGCTACTTCGCGAGAGCGATACGAGTACTCCTTCGCGGCACGGAAAGGGGCGATGCGTTCCGCGTTGGCAATTCTTGGCTGCACGCCGGGACACTTCGCGACTTCTTCCGAATAGATGGTCTCCAATTCCTTCGAACCGCGACCAACGAACAGGTAGTCGTACGGTGCTACCACCCCGACGCTCACATGATCGTCATGCAGCGGTATGTACCAAAACCAGCCTTTCTTCCCTTGGGTCTGCATCACGATGGTTCCACCCTCGTCTCGACCTGCCTCGCGCCTCGCACCCTTGTAGTAGGTCCAAATCGCGGCCTTCTTCAGCACCGGGTCCCATTCCCGTAGACCAAGCCGATCTTGAATCAAACAACTCTGCCCCGCCGCATCCACCACGACACGACAGCGTATCTCGGCGCGATGCCCCGATTCGTCCACCGTACGAACTCCCACCGCACGCTGATTCTCAAACAGCACCTCGAGGACCCGCACGCCTTCCCTCGCATCGACGCCGTTCTCGCGCGCATTCTCGAGCATCATATGATCGAAATCCTGGCGCAGTACCTGCCAGGTCCGAGACGACTCGTGCGGCTTGTGGTCGTGGAAATAAAAAGGTTCAGACAGTCGACCATGCTCCGACACAAACTGCACGCTGTGTTTGTTGACGAAGCGGCTGCCCTGCATCTTGGGCAACATGCCAAGTCGCTCGAGCACCCAAAATGTTTCCGGTATCAACGACTCGCCGATGTGATACCGCGGAAAATGATCACGTTCGAGCAATAACACGGAATGGCCCTGCTTGGCGAGCAGGGTTGCGGTCGTCGTGCCGGAGGGGCCACCGCCGATCACCACCACCTCGGGTTCCAGGCCGTCGAGCTCGTTTCCTGCAACAGGTTGTCTGCCGATCATCGACCGTCTCCTTGAACATGCGACTTGTTCGCAAGCCGTCGCGACATTTTCCTCGCCACACTCTTCGCCGCCCTTGGTCACGGGCTGCCGCGGGCCGGTAAGTATTCCCGGACCGTTCCCCCACAACGTATCGCCTTCGCCCTGTCTAAACAATAGTCGTTCAAACAACACTTGGCCACTTTTGTGCCCTAGCGACCACACTCGGTTGCACCTCATCCAACCCGGCCTGCCTGACAGCAGCGGTACGGACCCTCCGTTCGCCCCCCCGCCACGCGGGAACAGACACAACGCAAGCACTTTACAATGAACACTTTACGATTTCGCAAAACCTGCCCCCGCCCCAACGCCTCGCCAGAACAATCTCGA
>JBJOLO010000772.1:0-4075 GCA_046045565.1 Planctomycetota bacterium
CTTGGGGAGAGACGCAAGTGTCTGGCGCGGTGGGGATAGCTTGGAGCTAGAGGGGCCCTGCCGCGTTTTTTTTTGCGCTGGGTAACATTCGGTTGCCATCTGCACTTGCGCAACTCCCCTATTCGACGTCCCCCCTATTCGACGACGCCCCTCTTTGAAGCCGGTGCTTCACGGTCTCGTCGCGTCTCGCAGCGAGGAAGCCATCGCCTTCAAGTGTGACACGTCCAAGTGTTCCAGAAGTCCCGGGATGTCAGCGAGTGACCGGTCGCCTTTCGACTGAATGTCCTCGTGAAGGGACCCGAATGGCAGGCGATAGTGGCCAGCCTTCCATCGGCTGGGCTCGACGGCAGCCGCGAGCAGGGCGATCCAGCCATTCGCCGTATCCGCGTCGAGTTCCAGCGAGGACGCCGGCGCCTGTTCCTGGAGTGCTCGAGCAACCTGGCTTAAATCAAAAGCATGCATGCCCGTTACGGGGCGGCCGAAGAACCAGGCCCAATTCCGCAATGCGCCGCCGCTTGGTGGAACCGAACCGGTGCCTCGCCATTCCAAAAGAATCACCCGTTTTTGTGCAGCGAGGTGCGGACGGATCTGTTCCAGGTCGCGGCATAGCACCACGACTCGTTCCGCCCGCGGGTTCAGCGGGATGATCTCCAAGAGCGGAATCGCGATCCCGGGTTCGGTTTCGCATCGGTATTCGTGATACTCAAAGTTGCCATCCCTGAGCTTTCCTCGCTGAGCGAGCTTGGCTGCCGGCAAGGTATCTGGCCAGCCCAGTCGCTCACGGAGCGTCAACCGATCGGCGTGAACGTCGTCGCGTGTGTTGTGCGTTTGTTTTCGTGGGATCGCGCTCGTCCACTCCCGGTAAATGTCAAAGTACGTGCGGTTGGTTGTTGGCAATCCACACTTCAAGTCGTCGAATGACTCAATGCGCACCTGCAGTTCTTTCGGTCCGAGCGGCATCGGTGGCTTGAGCCAACGCTCGACGGCAGCGTAGAGCAAGAGCCGCTTGTCCTCTTGATAGCCGTGTCCGGTCGAGGACTCATGGTGGACCGCCGCGTCGTCAGCGTCGAGCATTTGGTAGATGCTTTGAGCCCACGCAAAGGAACGATCGGCATCCTCCCAGGGAAATTCGTGATCGTCCGTGCCCCGCAGACTGCTGATGGCCACAAGCGGACGCGGCGCATGCAGCGCGAGCAGTTGTCCGATGTCCGCATGGCGGCGGATGCCCCAGGGACGCTGATGCCAATCCCAATTTCGATCGTTGCGGATCCAGTAGTCGAAACTCGTCAGGCAACTGACCGGCACCGACAGCTGGATACGAGGATCGATTGCGGAGACCCAGTACGTTGAATTGCCGCCTCCCGATTCGCCCGTGAATCCGATTCGGTTTGGATCGACTTCCGGCCGAGTGGATAGCACATCGACGGCGCGTATCGCTTCGAGTACTTCGAGTCCGGTGGGGTTATGCAGTGAATGGGAGAACAGCCGGATTCCGTGGTCGTTCCCGCCGCCGTAGGGCTTTCCATTGCGCGGGTCCGGGCCGGTGTTGCGCTCGCCGCAATCCATGTAATCGTACGCCAGCACGACGCAGCCTCGCAGCGCCAAGTTGACGTTCCGCTGCTGCAAAAAATCAGCAGCTTTGCCAAGTCCATAGACATGCCCCGCGATGGAGACGATGCCGGGAACGCGTCCGCTGCTGCGCTGGGGAAGATAGAGCAGTGCCGGGACTGCCATGCCCGGGTAGCTTTCGAACGTGATTTTTTCGATCCGGTAGCCTTCGCGCTCGAGCACACCATTCGATGTGATTTTCAATTCCGCGGGCGAGGCGATGAATTTGTCGATCCCGAGGGTTTTTGCGATCTGGCCTCGGAGCCGCTCCCGATTGTCGATCCAGGCTTGCGCTGAGGCGGGAAGCGGCATCGGTTCAAGATGACGCTCGACAAAAGCGGTCATCATCCGGCCGGATTCGTCTTCGGATAGGAGCGGCTTCACCATCCGTTTCGCGACACGATCCCAATCGGTGCTTTGCGGGTCGACAGCCGATACCGTCGCAACGGCGCCGCAAGCAATCGTCGCCAGCCATGCCGCGATCCGCATCATCGCACCGAAATCAGGAACCCAGCTGATCGATCGGCCTCGCCTAAAACAATTCCGCCGGTGCCTCGCCCGAGGGCAGGAGTTTTGTAGGGCGTCCCGAGTGATCATTGATGGTCAGTTCCGGAGAAATTCCGAGCGATCGATAGAAGATCGCAGAGAAATCGTTGGGCGACACGGGGCGAGAAGTCGGGTATTCCGCCTTGTCGTTGGTGCTGCCGATGATCTGGCCGGGACGCGTGCCACCGCCTGCGAGGAGGATGCTCTGCGCCTGCGGCCAGTGATCGCGGCCTGCACCCGGATTGATACGCGGCGTGCGACCAAATTCGCCAGCGGTCACCACCAACGTGTCCTCGAGCATGCCGCGCTCCGCGAGGTCGGCAATCAGCACGCCAACCGCGCGATCATGTCGGGGCAGTTTGTCGTCCAGTGCTCCCTTCAGGTTGCCGTGATCGTCCCAGTAGCCGGTGTTCACGGTCACGAACCGCACTCCGGCCTCGACGAGTCGGCGTGCCATCAGGGTTTGCTCACCCCAGCCCGGTCCGTACCAATCGCGAATCTTCGGATCTTCTTTGGAAATATCGAGTGCGTCTCGCGTTTTGCCCGAAAGCAAAATATCGACGGCCTGCTGATTCATGCGATCCATGCCCGCGAAGGTGCCGGTGTTGTCCGCCTGCCTTCGAAGCTCGTCGAACTGCTGGGTCATCGACAGCCGTGACGAAAGACGGCTCTCGGTCATGCCTTCGATCAGTTGGAAGCTCGACGACTCCGCCGTCGGCATACGGCCTGCTTCATTGCCGTAGCTATACTCGCCGACGCGGATCGGATTGTGGGATACGCCGAGGTACGCGGCACCGTGGTAGCCGAAACCGCCATCGTTGAAATTCACGGCGGCAGGGGCGCCGCGCTTGGTTGGTCCCAGCAGGTACGATGTGACGGCACCCATCGATGGCTTGCGTGGCGGACGGTCGTTGCCGGTCGCGCCGGTATAGCCGGTCAAAAGCCAATGGGCTGCGGCCCAGTGATCGCCGTTGCCGTGCGTGAAACTGCGGATCACGGACACCTTGTCCATGATCTTCGCGTGGTACGGCATCTTCTCCGAAACGTGCATCCCCGGCATCGTCGTATCGATCGGCTCGTACGGACCTCGGTACTCCGTCGGCGCCGTCGGCTTCATGTCGAACGTTTCAAGCTGGGAGGGACCGCCGTGCTGCCAGATCAAAATCACCGATCGCCGCGACTTCAGCGGCGAAGAAGCAGCGGTCGCTTCCCGCTGGAGCAATTGAGGAAGCGACAGCCCTGCGAAGCCCAGAAAGCCGGCTCGCAGGAAACTCCGGCGTGAACTGCCGTCACACAGACGATAAGCCTTGCCAAGGATTTCCAACATCGGATGACGACCTCCTCAAGCGGTGACCTGAACCGTCTCAAATTCCGCCGGTAAACATCACGGGCAACCATCGTCGACGCGTATTGTCGACGAGCATCGTGATCGGGTGGGTGAACGTGCCTCGTCTGCGTCGCGGGGTGGGCATGTGTGTGCTCCTGTCGCGACCCCAACCATCATATCCATCGGCAATTATGGATGGAAGATGGAATGCAATCCCGTTGGTTGTTCGGCGGTCGGACTTGGCGATGCGGTCCGAATATCGACAATGAGAGTCCGGCAAACGGAATGGCCGAATTGCCCGGGGCTACAGGAGTTATCGAGATCATGGCGAAGCGCAGCATTGCCGAACTCACGATCTACCCAATTAAGGCCTGTGGCGGGATTCCGGTGACGACGACCATGTTGGAACGCCGCGGTTTGCGTGACGATCGCCGGTTGATGGTCGTCACCATCGACGGACATTTCGTTACGCAGCGTGAACATCCTCGCCTCGCGCTCGTGCAACCGCAGCTCGACAACGCACGGATCTCGTTAACTGCGCCGGGGATGTCGCCGTTCGCATTCGACGTTGTGGCCACGGGGGAGCGACACGGT